>DATAHD010000383.1:0-4680 GCA_036263395.1 Rhizomicrobium sp.
TATGCGTAAGTTGGTCATCGCGTCGGCACTGGCCGCCGCCACATTGCTTCCGTTGCATGGTGTTGTTGCTGAAACCGCGGTGCCCGCCGCGCCGGCGCCTGCTGCTTCTGTCATCACTCTGCCGAGCGCGACGCCGGAAGAGGAAGGCTTCGACAGCACGCAGCTGGCCAAGGTCAACGCCGCGATGCATGCCTATGTCGACAGCGGCAAGCTGGCCGGGATCCAGACGATGGTGGTGCGGCACGGCCATGTCGTGCAGTTCGACAATTACGGCAAGGGCACAGCGACTGGCCCGATGGCGCCGGACCTGATCTTCCGCATGTATTCGCAGACCAAGCCGACCATCGCGGTGGCGATGATGATCCTGTACGAGCAGTGCAAGTGGACGCTCGACGATCCGGTGAGCAAGTTCATTCCGGCGTTCGCCAATCTGCAGGTGGTGAGCGATCCCGACAGCAAGGAGCCGTCGAAGCTGGTGGCGATGAAGCACGTGCCGAACATGCGCGAGCTGATGACACATTCGGCCGGTTTCGGTTACGGCCTGGCGAGCGACAACTATGTCGATCTGCAATTCCAGCAGAAGAGCGTGCTGCGCTCCAACGGCTTGCAGGAGATGGTCGACAAGATCGCGACGATCCCGCTGCGCTATCAGCCTGGCACGCGCTGGTCGTATTCGTCCGCCGTCGATATCCAGGGCTACATCATCGAGAAGCTGTCGGGCATGCGGCTCGCCGACTTCATGAAGAAGAACATCTATGACCCGCTGAAGATGACAGACAGCGGCTTCTATGTCCCGGCGGAGAGGGTTTCGCAGCTGGCGTCAGTGTATTTCTCGACGCCAACCGGCTCGCTGATCGAGATCACGCCGGCGATGAGCGACCGGTTGCAGGACTTCACCAAGGTGCCGGCGATGGACTCAGGCGGTGGTGGGTCGGTCGGTTCGGCGAACGACTATGCGCGCTTCTGCCAGATGATCCTGAATAAGGGTGAGCTGGAGGGCGCGCGGATTCTGCAGCCCGCTTCGGTGGATCTGCTGACAAGCAACATCATCGAGAGCTCAGTGGCACCTCATGCCAGCAAGCGCGATCCGTTCCCGATCGGCGGCGACACCATCGGCTTTGCGATGAACATGGGCCTGATGAAGAACGCAGGCAAAGCTGCGACCGGCGCCGCCAACGGCTCGGTGTGGTGGGGCGGTGCGGCGGGAACATGGTTCTGGATCGACCCGAAGAACGACCTCTTCTTCCTCGGCAACATCCAGCACTTCGGCGGCGACATGACGGGATCGGATAGGATCAGCATCATGTCACAAATGCTGGTCTATCCGGCGCTGACGCATCCGGAGAAGTAAGCGGCGCGATACTCCCCCGCGCTTCGCGCACCCCCTCCACCAAGTGGAGCGGGAAAAGTGGTCTGACTCGGCGTCATTATTTATGACGGATGCGTCAGGTTTATTGACTCTTCAGGATCGGCAGTCATATTGACGGTACCGTCATCGTCCTGAGGAGAGCAGCGTCGTGACCCAGATCACCAAAGACCCCGCCTACAACGCCGTTGATCGTGACGATTTCCAGTCGATGCTGAGCCCGGCCCGCTATGGCGAGCGCACCACCGCGTTCGACAAGATCATCACCGCGACGCACGACCATTTCTGGGATCCGCTGGACAAGAAATACATCGACTTCGCCACGCCGTTCGACACCGAGACGCAGATGATCCTGCCGCCGGAGTTCTTTGCGGTGTTCCACACGCGCGTCGGCGATACGATGACGCAAGAGCAGAAGGTGAAGTTCGCGAACGAGTCCGCGCGCTGGATGCTGTCGGCGATCCTGCACGGCGAGCAGGGCGCGCTGTCGCTGTCCGCCTCGCTCTGCCACATCCTGAAAGATCCGGGCGCGCAGGAATACGCCGCCAACCAGGCACGCGAAGAAGCCCGCCACGTCACCGGCTTCTCCAACTACATCAAGGCACGCTTCGGCTCGCCGCTGCCGTGCGGCGCGACGCTCGCCAATCTGCTGAACGAAATGGTTCTGGCGCCGGAGGTTTATAAGAAGATCGTCGGCATGCAGATGCTGGTCGAAGGCCTGGCGATGGGCGCGTTCGCAACGCTCTACCAGAAGAGCCACGATCCGCTGCTGGTGAAGCTGTGCCAGCTGGTGATGACGGACGAAGCGTTCCATCACAAGTTCGGAAAGATCTGGGCTGACCGCACGATCCCCAAGCTGTCGAAGGAAGAGCACAACCTGGTCGAAGACTGGGCGGCGCAGTGCTTCCAGACCTTGCTGTTCAATCTCGTCAACGCCGAGCAGATGAAGGTCGTCTATGACAGCGTCGGCATCGACTGGCAGGACGCCAGCGCCGCGATCATGGAAGCGTTCACCGACGAAGACCGCCGCAAGTCGATGAAGGAGAGCGCGAACATCTTCCGCGTGCTCATCAAGACACTGCTCAACGCCGGCATCATCACGGAGCGCACCAAGGCGTTCTACGGCATGTATGTCGACATGGACGAGCTGAAGAACGAAGGCGACCGCATGGTCGGCGACGACATCGCGGAGGAAGGTATCCGCTACCTCCAGACGATCAACTTCACCGGCCGCAAGGGCGAAGCGCTGCTCGCGGCGGAATAAACTTTACGCACAATGCGTAACGCACACGGGCGGCTCGCAAGGGTCGCCCGTTTTTGTTTGTGTTTCCGGCCGCTCGGAACTATCGCACAAGGGGTAATTTACTCCTTGCGACTCCCAACGTGCAGTGTAATTCTCACAACCAAGGGTAGGGCGCGTGTGGGGATAGCGCCCATGGGGGCATGGCGTTGGGGGCGAATTACAAACGCCGCCGGCTTTGGCTGAGGGCCTTCGCCGCGGCGCTTTTTGGGGTTCTCATCAGTTGGTTCGATCCGTTCGGGATCGACAAGCGCTCGGAACAAGCGAGCAGCGACGTCTTTCTGCACGCCATCGCACCTTTTTACAGCCAACGGCTTGATCCCTTCCCCACGGCGGTCGTGCTTGTCACCGATCCGGCGTTGAAGCGGCTGGGCTGGACGTGGCCGTTCACGTTCCAGCAGCACAATCGCTTGCTGGAGGCGATCACTGACCTGAATCCCCGTGCCGTCTTCTACGATGTCGCGTTCTATCAGGATCGCGGCGATACGCGGTCGTTTGCCGAGACGATCGGCCGTCAGACGATGCGGGCGGGCAAGGGCGATCCGCAATGTCGGCCCAATCCGGCGGGGATTCGCCCAAGCGAGGGCATCCCGATCTTTGTCGCGAAGATCCCGGGTGTCCCGATCCTGGAGGACATATGCCGCGCAGGTGCGGAAGGCGTGCGTGTCGGATGGGACGCGCCTTACAACGATTATCCGCTGAACCTCGAGCCGCTCGATCCTGACGTCCCACCAGAAGACGTTACCCCAGAGGCCATCGACAACAGTCTCTTCCTGACCGCTGCGCCGCGCCTCTACCTCGAAGGCTGTATGCATGCGCCGTATCTGGCGCGGCCACCTTGCTTTGATATTCCCGCACGCGCGCGCGCCGCCAACCTGCCGCTGATCAGTCTCGTTTGGGCGCGTGGCGGCGATCCGATCCAGAGGCGGATCGCCGATGTGGGCGACTGTCACGATGCGGTATCGAGAACGTTCTTGGGCAATCTGCGGCTGATGCTTGCCTCGCTGGCGGAAAGCTTCTGGACAGCAGGCCGTCCGCAAACCTCCGGCTGCAGCTATCCGCCCGTGATCCCGGTGGATCAACTTGTCCATCCCGGCGACAACATGGCGCTGGCCAAGGCGATTTCCGGACGGATCGTTATTTTCGGAACAGCACTTCCGGGGCTGAACGACACAGCGATATCGCCCGTGCATGGGCGGATCTACGGCGTCTTCGTGCACGCGACGGCGATCGACAATCTGATGCGCTGGGGCCGCTACTACGTGCGTGATTTCGACGGACGCCCGGTGATGTCGTTCCTGCTCGCCGTGATGCAGGTGCTGCTTATCGCCGTTGCGATCCGCTACGCAATGCAGGCGATCGCGTGGTTCCGGCGCAATCCACCATCGCTGCGCGAGCTGGCACATATGCCCAACGGACCGAGCCCCGTCCTGCGGTGCGAGGCGGTGGCCGATATCGTTCAGCTGTGTTTCACCGCCGCCGCGATTGCGACGATCCTGCTGGCCCTCACCCTCTTTCTCTTCTGGTGGGGAATATCGCCGCTCAACTGGCTTGGGATGACGGTGCTGATCCTGACGCTCACCGGCGACAAGATCGCGGCAATGCTAATCGATGCGATTGCCGTGCTTCTGATGACGTTCTGGCCCGCGCGCCTGATCGTCCGCTTTTTTCTCGCCCGAAATGCCGCCGATGAGGTTCTCGAATGATCAAACGTTTTGCTGCCGCTTCGCTTATCGCGCTGTTGCCTGCACAGGCGCTTGCTGCGAATTGGGTATCGACCTCCGTCGATGCCTTCACCGTACCGCAGCCCAAGACCTATGGCGCCGAATGCGCCGGGCCCTCTAACGGCGTGTTCGCCAACGTGAAGGACACAAAGACCTTCACCGGCGTGAGTATCGATGAAGATATCAACTGCGTGAAGTTCACCTACAACGGCGCCGAGTACTTCGTGCATGCGACGCAGGTGGCGCATCCGCCGCTCGGCGCGATCACGGTCGATGCATGCAAGATGTTG
>DATAHD010000384.1:0-3760 GCA_036263395.1 Rhizomicrobium sp.
CGCCGCTGCCATGATCCTGGCCGCGGCGAATTCGTGTCTCAGTAGTGGTCCTCGAAGCGCTTGGCGAGCTCTTCGATGTTCTCCGGCGGCCATCCCGGCACTTCCATGCCGAGGTGCAGACCCATCTGCGCCAGCACTTCCTTGATCTCGTTGAGCGACTTGCGGCCGAAGTTCGGCGTGCGCAGCATCTCGGCTTCCGTCTTCTGAACGAGATCGCCGATGTAGACGATGTTGTCGTTCTTCAGGCAGTTGGCCGAACGCACGGACAGCTCGAGCTCGTCCACCTTCTTGAGGAAGGCCGGGTTGAAAGCGAGATCCGGGATGGTCTCCGCGGCTTCCGCCTTGCGCGGCTCCTCGAAGTTGACGAACACGTTGAGCTGGTCCTGCAAGATGCGCGCGGCGTAAGCGAGCGCGTCCTCCGGCGTGACCGCGCCGTTCGTCTCGATGGTCATGGTCAGCTTGTCGTAGTCGAGGATCTGGCCCTCGCGGGTGTTCTCGACCTTGTAGGAAACCTTCTTGACCGGCGAATACAGGCTGTCGACCGGGATCAGGCCGATCGGCGCATCTTCCGGACGGTTGCGCTCCGCCGGCACATAGCCCTTGCCGGTGTTGACCGTGAACTCCATGCGGATCTCGGCGCCCTCGTCGAGCGTGCACAGAACGAGCTCCGGATTGAGCACGACAACATCGCCGACCGTCTGGATGTCTCCGGCGGTCACGGTGCCCGGGCCCTGCTTCTTCACCACCATGCGCTTGGGGCCTTCGCCCTGCATCTTGATGGCGATGTCCTTGATGTTCAGCACCATGTCGGTGACATCCTCGCGCACGCCGGCGATCGAGGAGAACTCGTGCAGCACACCGTCAATGTGCACCGACTGCACCGCGGCGCCTTGCAGCGAGGACAGGAGGATGCGGCGCAGCGCGTTGCCGAGCGTCACGCCGAAGCCGCGCTCGAGCGGCTCGGCAACGACGGTGGCGATGCGCGCAGCATCCATACCCGCAGTCACCTGGAGCTTGTTCGGCCGGATCAGTTCTTGCCAATTCTTCTGGATCACGTGTTCACCTCTGGGCGCAAGGCTGCCCCTCGCGCAACCCCACCCGCCATGTGGGGGAATCTCAGGCGGCCGGCGGACGGCCCGGGGCGCGTCCACCTCTCGAATTCGAAAACGTCAGACGCGACGGCGCTTGCGCGGACGGCAACCGTTGTGCGGGATCGACGTCACGTCGCGGATCGACGTGATCGTGAAGCCGGCCGACTGAAGCGCGCGAAGCGCCGATTCGCGGCCCGAACCGGGGCCCGACACTTCCACTTCGAGGGTGCGCATGCCGTGCTCTTGCGCCTTCTTGCCGGCGTCTTCCGCCGCGACCTGCGCAGCATAGGGCGTCGACTTGCGCGAACCCTTGAAGCCCATCGTGCCCGACGACGACCAGGCAATGGTGTTGCCCTGCGCGTCGGTGATGGTGATCATGGTGTTGTTGAACGACGCGTTCACATGCGCGACGCCCGAAGCGATGTTCTTTCGCTCGCGCCGGCGGACGCGGGTGGCTTCCTTACCCATTCTCGATCCCTTTCGCGGCGCCGCGTCTTTTCCCGACGCGCGCCAATTTCAAATTGCGCCCGATCAGGCAGTCTTCTTCTTGCCAGCAATGGTCTTGGCCGGACCCTTGCGGGTGCGCGCATTGGTGTGCGTGCGCTGGCCACGGACCGGCAGGCCCTTGCGGTGACGCAGTCCGCGGTAGCAGCCAAGGTCCATCAGGCGCTTGATGTTCATCGCCACTTCGCGGCGCAGGTCACCCTCGACCATGTATTCACGGTCGATCAATTCGCGAATCTGGAGCACCTCGGCGTCGGTCAACTGCGACACCCGCCGTTCCATCGGCAGGTTGAGACTGGTCATGATGTCCTTGGCAATCTTTTCGCCGATGCCATGGATATATTGCAGCGCGATAACGGCGCGCTTGTTGGTCGGAAGGTTGACGCCCGCGATACGAGCCACGTGCTCTCTCCTATTATGCCTGTTGCCGGCCGGCCGCGACGATCGCGCCGATTTCCTGTGTTCCCTGAAGGGGATGCCACAAAACAGTACACGACACCCGGCCCCGCCGCTCTGGGACCCGGCATCGCGCCAAACTCCTGGATACCCCGGTTATTAGGGGATTCATCGCGCCCTCGTCAAGCGTTTGGCGCGGGATTTGCGTGCACCGCCACGGCCTGTACCCCGGCCCCTTTTGGCTGCCGGGCGACCGGCTTTCTTGCGGGAACCCGGACCGGGCTTCGCCGTCCGCTTGCGGACCTTGGAACCCGCCGGACGCGCCGCCCCCTTGGCCCGTGAGGCCTTAACCTTCTTGGCAGCCCGCCCCCGGGCGGTCTTCGATTTGGCGGTCCTCGCGCGGCCCGCCCTGCGGCCCGATGTCTTGGCCCGCGGCTTCGCCCCCTTGGCGGCCCTGGCTGGCTTCAGCAGGCCATTAATGGCCAAGGTAACATCGTCAATCGGCGCCATGCCGTCGACCGTCTTCAACTGGCCGGTGCCGGCGTAATAGGCCGACAGGGGTGCCGTCTGGGCCCGGTAGGCCTCGAGCCGCTTCTTAAGCGCCTCGGCATTGTCGTCGGCCCGCACCTTCTCGCCGCGTGCCATCATCTCGGCAACACGGGTCTCGATGCGCCGGATTAGGATGCCCTCGTCGACCTTGAGTTCGATCACACCGTCGAGTGCGAGGCCGCGCTCTTCAAGGAGCTTATCGAGCGCTTGCGCCTGCGCCACGGTGCGCGGGAAGCCGTCGAGAACGAAGCCCCGCTTGGCGTCCGGCTGGCCGATGCGATCGGCGATGATCGCCACCACGACCTCGTCAGGGACCAGATCGCCCCGATCCATGATCGCCTTGGCCTTGAGCCCGACCGGCGTTCCGGCCGCGACCGCGGCCCGGAGCATGTCTCCGGTCGACAGCTGCACGATCCCGTGCTTGCCGACCAGCCTCTGCGCCTGCGTGCCCTTCCCCGCCCCCGGCGGGCCGAGCAGGATCAGTCTCATCGATTGCGCCCCCGCAACTTCGACCGCTTGATCAAACCTTCATATTGATGCGCCAGCAGATAGCCCTGGATCTGCGCGACCGTATCCATTGTGACGCTGACCACGATCAGGAGCGACGTGCCGCCGAAATAGAACGGCACCGCGGCGTAGGAAATGAGAATCTCCGGAATGAGACACACGACGGCGAGGTAGAGCGCGCCGACGACGGTGATCCGCGAGAGCACGTAATCGATGTACTCGGCGGTGCGCTCGCCGGGGCGGATGCCCGGAATGAAACCGCCATGCTTCTTCAGATTGTCCGCGGTCTCGGTCGGGTTGAACACGACCGCGGTGTAGAAGAAGGCGAAGAAGACGATCAGCGCGATGTAGAGGATCAGGAACAGCGGCCGCCCGTGGCCGAGCAGCGTCGTCACCGTGGTCAGCCAGCCGGGGCCCTGACCCGCATTGAAGTTGGCGACCGTGGTTGGAAGCAGCAAAAGAGACGAGGCAAAGATCGGCGGGATGACACCCGACGTGTTGAGCTTGAGCGGCAGATGCGACGACTGGCCCTCGAACATGCGGTTGCCGACCTGACGCTTCGGATACTGGATCAGCAGCCGCCGTTGCGCGCGCTCCATGAACACGATGAACGCGATGACCGCGACCGCCATCACCATGACGATCAGGATAAGGCCCGTCGACAGCGCGCCCTGGCGCCCGAGTTCGAGGGTGCCGGCGAGCGCCGACGGCAA
>DATAHD010000385.1:0-2855 GCA_036263395.1 Rhizomicrobium sp.
AGTGCTTCGACTACGGGAGGACTGTCGTCGACGATCAGGACCGTACGCATCCGCGTGATGTTAGCCGGATCGGGTCGCAAGCGCGGGTGGCACGCGCGCGGCGCGCAGCGCCGGCAGCAGGACGGCCAATTGACCCGTCAGGAACACCGCCACGACACCGCCCCACAGATACATGTTGTCGATGCGCGGAACGCCGGCTTTGACAAGTTGGGTGTTGAGCGCGATGGCAAGTCCCAGGCCCAGCAGCACACCCGCCGTCACGATCACCAGATTCTCGGCGTGGAAGTAGGCAAGAATGTCCAGGCGCGTGGCGCCGAGCGCGCGGCGCACACCGATCATGCGCTGTCGCTGCGCCACCCAGTAGCTGGCCAGACCGGCAACTCCCAATGCGGTAATAACGATCAGAAGCAGATTCACCGTGACCAGTATCGTGGTCAGCGCCCGGTTGGCGCGGTAGGAGTCCTGGCGGGTTTCAGCAAAGGTCTTGAATTCCGTGATGACGCGTTGTGGATCGGCTTCGCGCAGCCGCCGCTCGGCCTCCTTCATCGCCGCCTGCAATGCGCCGGGCTTTGTGCGCACGATGTAGTTGTTCAGGGTTTGCTGCGCCATCTTTCCCGGCAAGGCGATTGAATACTGAGCCACTTCGAGCGACACATCCGGATCACCCGGAGCGGAAGCTTGCAACGTATCGACGATGCCCACCACCAGATTGCCACGCGGGCTGGTGTAAACCAGCTTTCCGAGTGCATTGCCGTCCGGGAACAGGTGCGCGGCCAAAGCGCGCGTCAGGATGGCAAAACCGCTGCCCGACTGACCCGCACCTGCGGCTTCGTCTGCGGTGAACCAGCGCCCCTGTTGCAGGTGCAGACCCAGCGCATCGAGTCCCTGCTCGTCGAGAACGTACAACTGCGCGCGCGTGAGGCTCCCCTGGCTGGCCGGATCCACGGGCTTGGTATCCACCCGTGTGCCCCAGCCACGGTGGGCCAGAGGGACGCCGTTGGTGGAGACCGCGGCCTGCACACCGGGCGTGGCGCGCAATATCGCCAGGTCCCGTGCCACCATGGATCGCGACTGTTCGAACGAAGGCGCCCCCACCCAGCGATTCACGAGAGTGAATACATTGGCTTCGTCCACGCCGCTCGCGCTGCGCATGCGTTGCGCGTGTTGCTGAACGATGCCTGCCGCGTTCAACAGGATGGCCAGCGTCAGCGCGACCTGCAGTCCGATCAGTACCGGCCCGAGTGCACTGCGGCGCAAGGAAGAAAAGATGGAGACGAAATCCATGCTGACTCCTAAAGTGACTTGAGCCGCAATGCGCCGGCGGTACGGCTGGCCCGCCACGCCGGATACAACCCCGCAAGTACGGTGACGGCAACAGCCAGAACAGCCGTGAGTGCGACTACGGCGGGTTGCAGATTTGTCGTGCCTTCGATGGCTTCAGGTACCAGGCGCCGCAGTGTCAGCAGTCCCATCCAGGTCCAGAGTAGCCCGATCGCACCCCCTACGAGACCTACCAGCAACGCTTCCCACAAGCCTTGCAGAAACAGGTTGCGTCGCGAAGCACCCAGTG
Organism: Rhizomicrobium sp.; assembly: GCA_036263395.1. Taxonomy (GTDB): domain Bacteria; phylum Pseudomonadota; class Alphaproteobacteria; order Micropepsales; family Micropepsaceae; genus Rhizomicrobium. Next base: position 1,571 of record DATAHD010000385.1, read on the forward strand.
CGCGCCGCAGGCTGTACTCGGCTGCGCGGCGGCTCGAGCGCGCCAACATCAAGGCCATGGCATTTACCAGGCAGACGACGAGAAACCCGACTGCCACCCAGGTGGCAACGCGGAGCTGGTCCGGCGCGACCTTCATGTAGTCAAGCCATTCACGCACGTTGTACACGCGCGTAAACGGGCTCCAGGTAAAGCGGCCGGAACGCTGCTGCTCAGCGGCATAGGCCTGCAGGTAGTTGCGGATCTTCGGCACGTCGGCACTGGTCGCCACCTCGAGCCAGTACTGCGCCCATACGCACTCCGAAGCCAGGAACGCCGGGCGGTTGAGCCCGAAAGTCAGGCAAGTGATCGACGAGTTCGTCGGGATCTCGCGTTCGACCGCAGTGTCGAACGGCATGTAGAGACTGGTTGGCTGGCCGTAGGCACCGCCACCATCGTCGCCAACATCGTAAAAGCGCGGCGCGGGCTCCCAGTCGCTGACGACTCCCACTACGCGGTAATCCCTTCCTTCGACGCGCAAGGTCTGACCTACTGCCCTTCCCTCTGGGAAGAGCTGAGCGGCCAGGGCGCGTCCCAGTACCACGACGCTGGCTCGCGCATCATCTTCCGCTGCGCTCCACGGCCGGCCAGCCAGGAAAGGCACATCGAACATCACGAAGAAATCCGCATGCGTCGCGCGGCCGAATGCGGCGATGGGCGCAGCACCGGCGCCACTGACGGTCACGGATACGCCGATCTCAAACATCCCTGCCTGACGCACGCCGCGGTGGTCGCGCTTGAACGCCATCACATCCCGATAGCTGAGCATCACAGGCGCTTGGCCGTTGCGGGTGTTCTGCGGTCCGAAGTTGTCGATCTGCAATGTCAGCAGGCGATCCGACTTCCAGGGAATTGGATCGGCGGACATGGCGCGAAGGATGGAATACACCGTCATCGATGAACCCAGGCCCAGCGATATGGCCAGCACGATCAGCGCGGTCAGCCACACGTGGCGCTTCAGGTTCTGCAGCGCGAGCTGCAGGAAGTAGCCGCTCACAGTGTCGCGCTCGCGCCGAAGCCCTGTCTTTCATGCGGCGACTGCATCGCGCGCGGCATGGCTTCGATATCCACCACCTGCCCGTCGACGATGTGCACTTCACGCTGCGCGCGCGCCGCGAGTTCCGGATCATGCGTCACCATCACGATGGTGGCGCCTTCGCGGTGCAGTTCCTCCAGCAGCTCCATCACCGCACGCGCCATCTGCGAATCCAGGTTGCCGGTGGGCTCATCGGCCAGCAGGATGCGCGGC
>DATAHD010000386.1:0-2450 GCA_036263395.1 Rhizomicrobium sp.
GCCTGGAAGATACGCTCCAGCGCGTTGACGGGATGCAGGCTGGAGAAACGCTCCTGAAAATCGCGCTCGTCTTCGAGGACGGCGAGGACGACGGCGCGCTTGGAGCCGAAGAGATTGTACGGCGTGGCGAGGCTGACCTTCGCGCGCTTGGCGATGGTGCGCATCGAGAGGTTGGTGTCGCCGGTTTCGCGGATCAGGTCGCGCGCGGCCTGGATGATGCGCAAGCGTCGTTCGGCCTTGGCCTGTTCGCGCCGCCCAATTCCCGCCGTTGCCGCCGCCACTGCCGTTGCCAAGCAAACCCCTAAGTCCGCTGCCGCAGCGGAATCTATGACGTGTTCTTATTATAGGCTGGGTGGAATACGGGCAACCGCAGACCCCTGCGGCTGCCCGTCCCAAGTTAGGCCCTTGGCATAGTTAAATGCCGATTTCCCGGTCGTTTTTGCCGGCGGCGCGGGCGGCGTCGTACTCCTTTTCCATCGCGTCGAAGGCTTTGCGGTTGGGGCCGAGGTAGCCGAACAGGAACGCGGCGACCTTGCGCATCTGGATTTCCTCCGACCCTTCGGTGATGCGGTAGCGGCGGTGGTGGCGGTAGATGTGCTCGAACGGCTTGTGGCGCGAATAGCCGAGGCCGCCATGGGTCTGCATCGCGCGGTCGGCCGCTTCGCAGCAGAGGCGATTGCCCCAGTAGTTGCACATCGAGACCTTGTCGGAGATCTGCTTCTCGATCTCCTTGTGCGGCATGCGGTCCATCTCCCACGCCGTCTTGCGGATGAGGAGGCGCAGCGCTTCGGCCTGGGTCGCCAGCTCGACGAGCGGCCACTGGATCGCCTGGTTGCGGGCGAGCGCCTGACCGAACGGCTTGCGCAGGCGGGCGTACTTCACGCTTTCGTTGATGCAGAACACCGCGGCGCCGAGCGACGATGCCGCCTGACGGATGCGGTTCTGATGCACGAAGCTCTGGCCGATGGCGAGGCCGCCGCCGATCTCACCCCAGTAGCTGTCTTCCGGAATCCACACATCGGTCAGCGAGACGCGCGGATGATCGGTCGGCATGTTGAAGGTCCAGAGGTACTCCTCGATCTTCACGCCCGGATCGTCGGCCGGCACGATGAAGCAGGTGATGCCCTTCGCGTCGCCGTCTTTGCCGGCGGTGCGCGCGAAGGTCATGATGTAGTTGGCGTGGTTCATGCCGCTGGTCCACATCTTCTGACCGTGGATGCGCCAGCCCTTGCGGTTGTCGCGCACTTCCGGCGTGCCGGTCGTCTCCATGAAGGTGGCGTCGGAACCGTGGTTCGGTTCGGTGAGACCGAAGGCGGTGCGCAGGCGGCCGTTCTGGATGTCGTCGCCGTAGCGCTTGAACTGCTCCGGCGTCGCGAACTCCTTGAACATGACGATGAACGGGTTGTTGCCGACGATCGAATGCTCGGTCTGCAGGTCGTTGAAGAGGCCGAGGCCCTTGGCGGCGAGATGCTCGCGGATCACCGCCATCCACAGCTGCGAGCCGCTCTTGCCGCCGTATTCGGTCGGCCAGGCAAAGCGCAGGTGGCCCGCCGCGTCCGCCTTCTGGCGCGCTTCGCCGAGGAGCGCTTCCCACTCCGCCCGCGGCACGCCGCCGTTGTCCCAGTCGGTGCGCGCGTGTTCGCGGCGGTGATCAAAGAACCGGATGTTATCGTCGCGGTTCTGGATCGGCATGATCTCCTTCTCGATGAAGCGGTCGAGCTCATCGAGGTATTCCTGCAGGTCCTTGGGTATGTCGAAATCCATGTGCGTTTTCTCCTGTGCGTTACGGATTCTGTTGGTCGGTCTTTAAGGCGCGGCGGTAGGGCGCGTATTGCGGCTGGTCAATGGCGAGCTTCTCCATTGTCGTCGCCCAGAGGTGATCGGCAAGGCCCGGCGTGTCGAGCGTGACGCGGCGGGACTCAATGGCGTCGCAGAGCTTTTGGTTGAGGTCGAGGAGCGGGCCGTCGGTTTTGAGCAGCGCTTGCAGGCGGGCGATTTCCGCAGCGTCGGACTGTTCGCCGAGTTCGAGCTGGCGGCGGACGAGATCGACGGCGTTGGCGCCGACGCGCACGAGGAACGCGGCGCGGCCCGACAGCTGCGGCATCGCGATGGTGCGCAGCATGTCGGCGACACCTTCGAGAAGTTCGACCGGTGTGGGTTCGTCCTGCATCAGGCGGCTCTTGATCCGGAAGGCTTGGGTACAAGCAGGTTGAGGAGATCGATCTCGTTCTCCGAGGCGCGGCGGGCGATCATCGCGCGCTCCGATGTGCGTTCTACGCCTGTGCGGAAGGTGATGTGCATGGAGGCGCAACTGACGCCCCAGCTGAGCGAGCCGAGCACTTCCCACCATTTCAGTTGATCGCGCGTGACGTCGTCGCCGCCGCCGGCTTTGTAACCGTCGATGAGTTGCTGGTAGCTGCCGAAGCCGCCGGCCGGGCCTTCGCCGCCGA
>DATAHD010000387.1:0-6371 GCA_036263395.1 Rhizomicrobium sp.
GCCGACAAGCGCCGCGCGCTGATCGACCTCGCGCACGCCAACCCGAATGTCGGCCCCGGCGATGCACAGCTCAGCCAGGGCGACACAACGTATTTCTGCACCGCCGACAAGGACGGCATGATGGTATCCATCATCCAGTCGAACTATCGCGGCATGGGCTCGGGCATCGTGCCCGACCATCTCGGCTTCATGTTCCAGGACCGCGGCGAGCTCTACACCCTCAACCCCGACGCCGCGAACGCCTACGCCGCCGCCAAGCGCCCGTTCCAGACCATCATCCCGGGTTTCGTGATGAAAGACGGCGGCCCGTTTATGGCGTTCGGCCTGATGGGCGGAGACATGCAGCCGCAAGGCCATGTCCAGGTGCTGAGCAACATCATCGACTTCGGCATGAACGTGCAGGAAGCCGGCGACGCCGCACGCTGGTATCACACCGGCGGCAGCGAAGTGACGGGCGAAGGTCCGAGCGCCAACGACGTCGAAATGGAAAACGGCTTCGATCCCGCCGTGAAAGCCGAACTGGAAAAACGCGGCTACCGAGTCAAACCCGGCACCGGAGCCTTCGGCGGCTATCAAGCCATCCTCTTCGATCCCAAAAACCACGTCTACTGGGGCGCCACCGAAATGCGCAAAGACGGCGAAGCGATGGGGTATTAACCGCCCGCGCCTTCAGAGTAGCACTCGTCCCCGATGCCAACTACAGTTGCTCTCAGTCGGGGGGCAGATGAAAGCGTTGTTGGCGTGCATCGCGTATTTTGCGCTGGGAATATCGGCGGCAATAGCCAGCGGGTATGGCGATTTTAATAGCGGGGTAGCGGCGGCGAACCGCGACGACGCGGACAACACCATCAAATACCTGACGCTCGCCATCGCTGAGTCGGATCTGCCGGCCCACCTGCTGCCGGACGCCCATGTCACCAGAGGCATCGCCTACGACAGCCAACGGAAGTACGACGCGGCGATCGCTGATTACTCCGCCGCCATCGCGCTCCGTCCCACCTATACACGCGCTTATCTGGAACGCTGCGGCACACACGGCCTGAAGAAGGAATACGATGCAGCAATCGCGGATTGCTCCGCCGCCATCCGGTTGCAACCAGAAGACTGGCGGCTCTACGCCATGCGGATCGATCAATATCTGGCAGCAAAACGCTATGACGACGCGTTGGCCGACTATGCGTTGTTCATCGCGAAGCGACCGGACGATATCGATCTGAAGGCTGCTCGTGCCGACATACTGCGTCAGTCCGGTCGCATGAGCGAGGCGATCGCATCGGCCACGGCTCTCCGCGATGCTTCGCCGAAATACGTCTCACCACACCTCGAGCTTGGACTAATCTATTTCGCCAACAACGATCTGCAGAAATCGCTCGATAGCTTCAGCGCCGTTGCGGATATCGCAAAGAAAGATCCGACCGCGCTCATCTTCCGCGGTCAGGCCGAGTGGGCGTTGGGCAAATTCGACGACGCGGAATCCTCCTTCGAAGACGCCCTCGATCTGGACGAGTTGCAGCCATATAGCTTTCTCTGGCTCGAAATCACGCGGGCGCGCCGCAGCCACAAACAAAGCTCCCGCATCGCCGCTCGCTTTGCGGCGACAGATCTGACCCTGTGGCCCGGCCCGCTGATCCTGCTGTACCTCAACAAATCAACACCGGCGGAAGCCATGACCGCGAGAGCTACCGCCGCGGATTCGGGCTCCGCCTATCGTTGCCTCACCGATTTCTTCGTCGGCGAATGGTACGAACAACAAGGAAACAATGGTGAAGCCCGCCGTCTGCTGCAGGAAGCATCCGGTACCGTCTGTGATGACGATTGGCGAACGCAGAAATTCGCCGCTATCGACCTTGCCAGGTTGCCATGATGCGCCAGTCGTTCCTCTTCGCCGGTCTTGGCGCCACCCTTATCCTTACAAGCCCCGCCGTAGCGGCGGACGCGCCGCAAAGCGCACCACCGACGCAGTCATGCCGCCTCGTGCGCATGGAATCGCTCGACGTCGACACGCAGCCAACGGGCGAGATCGCCGTGCCCGTTTCCTTGAATGAAAAGCCGTTTACCCTTCTCGTCGATACGGGTTCGGACACCAGCACGGTCTCAGCCGACGTCGCCGCCCAATTGAATGTCGCGACGATGTACACGCCATTTGGCGGCGCGTTTCTCAACAACGTCGCGGTCACACAGATGGGTTACGTCAAATCGTTCGCGTTCGGCCGCCTCCATTCAAGCACGGCGTGGCCGATGTTTATCGCGCCGGAGGATGTCCTCACGCCCCCCATCTCCGGCCTCGTCGGCGCCGACGTACTTGCCAACTACGACATCGAGTTCGACTTCGTGGCAGGGAAAATGAACTTCTTCGCACCCACAGACTGCCCTTCCCCGGTCTATTGGAGCGCGAACTACGCGGAAGTGCCGATTCAGTTCGACGCCGAGAAGCACGTGGTTGTCGATGCCCAACTCGACGGCAAGCCGCTCAAGGTCATACTCGACACTGGCGCCCCGTCATCGCTGATGAGCCTGGACGCTGCACAGAATCTCTATGATTGGGACGATAACGATCCACGCGTCGTATACGACAAAACACTGCCGCTGAACGGCGGCGCGATCACGCGCTTTTACAAATACCCCTTTTCCACGCTCAGCTTCGGCGGCGTGTCGGTGCAGAACCCGAAAATCGTTCTGATCCCAAAAGCCAATTTCATGGCGCATAGGCGCGACAAAGGCACGGTCATTTTGGGGATGAGCGTTATTCGCCAACTGCATCTGTTCGTGGCGTACCGCGAGAAAAAGCTCTTCGTTACGCCTGCAGAGCAGCCGCCGTTACCGCCGCCACCGGCACCGGCACCGGCCAAGTGAACCCTAACGACCCGCGGCGTTCTTCACCGCGAACACAACGGCATTCTCCGTCTTGTCGGCGAACAGCAGTGTCATCGTGACCTTGGCGCCCGGCTTCACGGCGGCCGTCGGGCTCATGCACATCACGTGGTAGCCGGCGGGGGCGAACTTCACGGTCTCATGCGGGCGGAGCGGGATGGTGTCGACCATGCTCATCGACGCCATGCCACCACCCATCGAGGTCTTGTGCAGCATCGCCATGCCGCACGCATCGGTCTTGATCCCCGTCAGCGTGATCGCCGTGTCGCCGGTGTTGGTCAGCGTGAAGTAGCCCGCCGCATTGCCGGGCAGCGCGCGCACCCACGCATCGGTGACGCTCACCTTCGCCGCCAGCGCCGACAGCGGAACCGCAGCCACCGCCGCGGCCAGCACAAACTCAAACACTCTGCGCTTCACGTTCACGTTCCGCCTTCTCTTCGTTGAGCCGCATCGTCACCAGCACCGCGATCATCGCCGCGAAACTCGTCAGCGTGCCGGGCAGCCAGATGATAAGCCCGCCATAGTGCTGATCGCTGAGCGCCGTCATGTCAACCACGCGGCCGCAGATGCGATACACCGGATAGAAATCGCGCGTGCTGAGCGACAGGATCGCGCCCAACAGCATCTGCGGCAGCTCAATCAGCAAAATCATCAGCGCCCGCATCAGCGACGACAGCCGCGCCGGCGGCTTCGGCCGTTTGTCGAGCACCAGGCACCAGAACATGATGCCGTTGATCGCCATCGTCCAGTTCATGATGTCGTAGAGCCGCGTGTCGAGCATCACGCGCGTATGGATCGCCGGCGTCAGCCAAAGATAGAGCAGACCGACAAACAACACCGGCGCAATCGACGGATGCTGTAACACATCCACCACGCGCTTCACCGGCGCGGCCTCAAACACCGCGCGCACGAACGGCGGCATCCCCGCCCGCATCACCGGCCCAGCCGCGCCCAGCGCGATCAGGAACGCACCTGCATGATGCAACACGAAATGCGCCCAGCGATGCGCGAAGAACATGTGCTGCGCGTAGTAATCGATATGCGTCTGCAGCACGGCATAGATCGAGATCAGCCCCGCAACGAAGCTCACAATCCGCCACCATGCCGGCCGATCCTCGCCTGTCACCTTCGGCAAGCCGTCGAAATACCAAACCCAGGTCAGCGCCGTCGTCAGGAACACTGGCCAGGAAAACTCCCACGGCATCCACACCGGCATGTCCGCCGGGACATAGCGCACCAGCGTGTCGATGAGGGCGCCAAGCGCGAGCAATGCCGCAAAGCCGAGCCAGCCGCGTGACGGCAGTTTCATCTTGGCGGGCAGGATTGCGGCCATGGCGCGCCTTATAGGCCGCGCGCCGCGCGCGGGCGACAGGTCACGAAACCGCAGCGCCGCGCCCTCGCCCGCATGCTATGCCGCGCGCGATGAGCCGGCTCGCCGCACTTCTTTTCGCCGTATTTCTCGCTGCCTGCAGCAACGGCGAAGCGCGCCCCGGTGTCACCGATGTGACGGGCGCCTCACCCGATCTCGCGTTCACGATGACACGCGCCACTGACGGCCGCGTCGTCGATGCGAACGCCTATCGCGGCAAGGTGGTGATCGTCTATTTCGGCTACACCAACTGCCCCGACGTGTGCCCCGCGACGCTCGCCAATCTCACCGAGGCGATTCAGAAACTCGGCCCGCACGCCGCCGCTGTGCAGGTGCTGTTCGTCACCGTCGATCCCGATCGCGACACGCTGCCGAAGCTGAAGGAATACACCGCCGCCTTCGATCCCCACATCGACGCTCTGCGCGGCGACGACAACGCCCTCATGCGTTTCGCCCGCCGCTACCGCGTGGCGTATTCGGTAGAGACGTCACCCACCTACGACGTGATGCACTCGGAGTCGGTGTTCTTCTTCGACACGACGGGCAGAGCACGCCTCGTCGCTCTAAAGACCGACGACACGACCGCGATGGCGAAGGATATCGCGTCGCTCTTCTAACTCCCCCCTCCACTTGGGGGAGGGGGCGTGACGCGTTGCGTCTGCAACGCGGCGCGGGGGAGGATCGCGCCGCACGAACCTCATCACCACGATCCTCCCCGCGATGCTGCGCATCGCGCCCCTCCACCAAGTGGAGGGGAGGATCAGATATGCAACGCCCCTCCATCCGCGGCAAGCACGGCTTCGTGCATCATCTCGCTCAGCGTCGGATGCGGGAAGATCGTGTGCGCCAGCTCTGCGTCGGTCAGCTCGCCCGTCTTCGCCACGACATAGCCCTGGATCAGCTCCGTCACCTCGGCGCCGATCATGTGCGCCCCGAGTAGCTCGCCCGTTTCCTCATCGAAGATCGTCTTCACCAAGCCCTCGGCCTCGCCCAGCGCAATCGCCTTGCCGTTGCCGACGAACGGGAATTTGCCGACCTTGACCTTGCGCCCGCTCGCCTTCGCCTTCGCTTCCGTCATCCCGACCGAAGCCACCTGCGGCCAGCAATAGGTGCAGCCCGGCACATTCGCGGCGTTCAGCGGATGCACGCCCTTCACGCCGGCAATGCGCTCGGCAACGATCACGCCCTCATGCATGCCCTTGTGCGCCAACCACGGCGGCCCGACGAGATCGCCGATCGCCCACACGCCCGCAACGCCCGTCTCGCCCCACTCATTGGCGATGACATGCGTCTTCTCGATCTTCACACCCGCCGCTTCGTAACCATTGTTCTCGACATTGCCGACGATGCCCACCGCCAGGATCACGCGATCGACGGTCAGCGTTTCCGTCTTGCCGTCCTTCGCCTTCAAAGTCGCGGTGACGCTGTCGGTGCCTTTCACCAGCTTCTCCACCGTCGTCGCGGTTTTGATCGTCATGCCCTGCTTGGCAAACGCCTTCGCCGCCATGCCGGAGATTTCTTCGTCCTCCACCGGCAACACACGGTCGAGCACCTCCACCACCGTGACCTCAGAGCCCAGCGTGCGATAGAAACTCGCGAACTCGATCCCGATGGCGCCCGATCCGACCACCAGTAACGATTTCGGGAACGACGGCGGCACCATCGCCTCACGATAGGTCCAGATCAGCTTGCCATCAGGCTCCATGCCCGGAAACGTGCGCGCCCGCGCGCCGGTAGCCAGCACGATGTTCTTGGCTTCGATCTCGCTCGTCTTGCCGTCTTTCGCGACCGCGATCTTGCCCTTCCCCGCCAGCTTCGCCTCGCCGAAGATGACGGTGATCTTGTGCTTCTTCATCAGGAACGACACGCCGTTCGAAAGCTGCTGCGCCACCTTGCGCGAGCGCTCCACAATCTTGCCGATGTCGAACTTGAAATTGTCGGCGCTGAACCCGAACTCGTTCAGCCGATGCATCAGGTGCCAGATCTCGCTCGACCGCAGCAGCGCCTTGGTCGGGATGCAGCCCCAGTTGAGACAGATGCCGCCCAACCGGTCGCGCTCCACAATCGCCGTCTTCAGGCCCAGCTGCGAACAACGGATCGCACACACATACCCGGCCGGCCCCGACCCGAT
>DATAHD010000388.1:0-4515 GCA_036263395.1 Rhizomicrobium sp.
GGGCAGCACGATCGGCTCCTCGGTGGTACCATCGTAGTTGGGTCGGAAGTCGACGGCATTCTCGTCGATGCCGGCCAGCAGCGCCTCGGCCACCGCCGTCAACCGCGCCTCGGTGTAGCGCATGGCGGCGGCGTTATCGCCGTCGATATTTCCGAAATTGCCCTGCCCGTCGACCAGCGGATAGCGGACGGAAAATTCCTGCGCGAGACGAACGAGCGCGTCGTAGATCGATTGGTCGCCATGCGGGTGATACTTACCCATCGTGTCGCCGACGACGCGGGCAGACTTCTTGAAACCGGCGGTCGGGTTGAGGCCGAGATCGCGCATCGCCCACAGCACGCGGCGGTGCACGGGTTTGAGTCCGTCACGAGCATCGGGCAGCGCGCGCTGGGTGATCGTGGACAGGGCATAGGCGAGGTAGCGCTCGGACAATGCCTTGCCGAGCGGCTCCGGCCGGATTTCGTCGTCTTTGGTGTCAGCCATGGGTGTTCTCTACTTTGATTCGCGACTCGCCCATTCATCCAGGCGGTGGCGGGCCTGCGGCATCTCGCGGTTATGAGGCGCGAGGACGCGCTCAAACAGGAAATGGCCGGTCAGGCGGAGACCGGCGGCGATGTCGGCGGCGGTGGGTTCGGCGTTCTGGTTCCCGAGCAGGAAAGCGGGGAGCGCGAACAGGCGCTCCTTATACTGCGCGCCGGCGGCGGCGGAGACCGCCCTGCCCGTGCGCGGCGAGACATAGATCAGATCGTCAAGGACACCGGTGGCGGCGCAGCGCGTCAGGTCGAGGCCGAAGCCAAGCGCTTCGAGCAGGCCGGCCTCCCAACGCACGTAGAGCGGCGACCAGTGGGAGAACGTATCGTCCCGCATGGCGTCGAGCAGGATCTCGGCAACCTCGAACACCGGCGCGTGCGGCTCGCGTTCGGGGAGTGCGGCACTGCTCATGCTGGAGAAGGCATTGAGGCCCGTGAGCGACGCACGGTCTTCGAGCAGCTCACCGGCGCGGGCTCGCAAGGGCTCCGCGGTGAAAGCGCCGAGCTGCTCTTCGAGCCGTGCGCGCCAATGCAGGTGGATCGTGTTCCCGGGCTGTAACGTCGGCTTGGCACGGCGTGAGGCGCCGCCGCGCACGAGGCCGAGATGACGGCCGTGATCGCGTGTCAGCACTTCCACGATCGCGGCGCTCTCGCCATGCGCGCGGGCGGCGAGCACGATGCCTTCGTCCGACCATTCCATGATGCATGCTTGCCACTGCAACCGAATGGCCTGCAACATGGTTTTATTCGCATGAGGAACAGGAAAATGCGTGCTCTAACGGGATTGTGTGCCTTGGCCGTCTTTCTGCCGATGGCGGCGGGTGCATCGACCGGCGGGTTGTGGGCCGCGCTCGACAAGGCGGCGCAGGCGGCGTGTGCGAAGCAGATCGTGTTCATGGCCGGCAAAGCGAAGGTGACCGGCATCGGCGGGCGGATCACCGGGATCGGCGGCGATGGCGATCTGTACTACGGATTGGTCGTGAAGAGCACAGTTGCCGGGTTCGCCGAGGATTGGCTGTGTCTATACGACAAGCATACGAAGAAGGCGCAGGCGCGGGAGATTCAGAAGCGCTAGTCTCGGCTGCGATGCCGGATAGCCCAAATTTTCAAAGCGAATTCCTAGAAGACGTTGCGACCGCCTTTCGCAAGCGGCGCAAGACATTGAAACATCACGCGCGCATCGCTGAGTTTGCAAAAGTCTACGAGTTGGTCGATGGCGAAAAGATGGAGCGTCTCGAAATTCGGATAGGTAACGATTCGAGAAATGCAGCACTGCTCCGGCTGCACGCATGGCCTGATCGTTTGATCTGGCTTGGTGCGAGTCGCTCCATGAAAGTCGGATGGTTATGGGAATGGACCTATGAAGGCCGATTGCTCGGCGAGCATCGTGGCAATGCCATTGTAGCTGCCCTGGAAGAGACCTTCGCACTCATGTACCAAATGAACCAAGCTTCCGTTCATCTGCTAAATGCACCATGGAAGCCGTTGCTTGGCCGTGGTCCAGTCGAAGTTCAGTAACTCAGGTACTTGCGGCGGTCGCGACCTGTCGCACCAGATTGCGAAACCACACGAGTAGCGGGTCTTGCGCGCGGACGTGCGAGGAGACGAGGGTCATTGTGAGGCTGTCGTCGCCGACCGGCGGTGCTTTGACGATGAGATCGAAGGCCTTGGCGAAACGGCGCGCCAGCGCGGCGGAGAGTGTCGTCACCATGTCGGTCTGCGCGACGGCGGCCAGCGCTGCCACGAAGCTTGGTGTCACGAGCGCGATGCGGCGGGTGACGCCCTTGGCCGCGAGCAACGCGTCCATCTCCGACTGACCATCGCCAATCACCGCGACGCCGACGTGGTTGTATTTGCCGTAGTCGGCGATCGACCACTTGCGCCGCGCGGCGGGATGGGCGCGGCGCATGACGAGGGCGAGACGGTCCTGCAGCACGACTTCGCTGTAAGCGCCTGCCGGTAGCGGCGTGCTGGACAACGCGAAAGCGAGATCGAGCGTGCCGTTGTCGAAGCGGTCGAGCAGATTGGCGCCGTACCCCTCGATCCGCAGATCGACACCCGGTGCCTCGACCGCGAGGCGGCGCATCAACGCGGGGGCGAGCAAGGTCGCCTGCGCATCGGTGGCAGCGACGCGCAGGGTGCGCCGCTCCATACCGGGATCGAAGGTCTGCTGCTGGAAGACATCGCGCAAGCTGCGCACGGCGGCGTTGAGTTGCGGTTGCAGTGCGCGGGCCTTCGGCGTGAGCGCGTAACCCGTACCTGTGCGCACGAGGAGCGGGTCGCGATGCAGGTCGCGCAAGCGAGAGAGCGCCCGGCTCATCGCTGGCTGGCTGAGTCCGACCTCCTCCGCCGCGCGCGTGACGTTGCGCAGGCGGAGCAGCGCATCGAGCGCGGGGACGAGGTTCAGGTCGATCCCCGATATATTCACCTGGTGCATGTTTATGATCATAACAATGCATTTCCGATATATCCAGCCACGCCCTACATCTTCGGCAACGAATGGAGATGCAGATGAGCGGAACGATTGTGGTGCTGGGATATGGCGCATCTGGGCGCGCGACAGTGGAGGCGCTGGCGGCGCGGGGCGACCGGGTGAGGGTGGCACAGCGGAGCAAGCCGAAGGACCTACCGCCTGGTGTCGAGTTCTGCAGTTGCGATGCGCTGGACGCGGCTGCCGTGCGGCGCGCATTCGAGGGCGCGACGCAGGTCGTGCTGGCAGTCGGCTTTGCCTATGACCGGCGCGTGTGGCGCAAGGTGTGGGTGCCGACGATGACGAACGTGCTGGCGGCGTGCGCCGCGACCGGCGCGCGGCTGGTGTTCGTCGACAACCTCTATCAGCTCGGACCGCAGAACGCGCCGCGGACGGAAGACATGCCGCTGTGGGATCACGGTGCGAAGCCGGCGATCCTGTGTCAGGTCACACGCCTCTGGATGGCGGCGCGTGACCGGGTAAAGGTCGCGGCGCTGCGCTGCACGGATTTTTATGGGCCGGGTGTTGCGGCATCGCATATCGGGCCGCAGGCACTGGGTGCGGTGGCGCAGGGCAAGTCCGCGATGATGATCGCGCCGCCGGATACGCCGCATGACTTCTCGTATGTGCCGGACATCGCACGCGCCGTGCTGACGCTGCTGGATGCGCCGGACGATGCCTATGGGCAGGTGTGGAACATGCCGTGCGCACCGACACGGACGCCGCGCGAGATCCTGCAGATGGGCGCACAGGCGATGGGCGTGAAGCTGCGCGTGCGGGCAATCCCGTTCTGGCTGCTGCGCGTGATGGGGCTGTTCGTGCCGTTCATGCGCGAGGTGGCGGACGTGCGCTTCACCTTCGACCGGCCCTATGTGGTCGATGGATCGAAATTCACCAAGCGGTTTGGGTTCGAGGTGACGCCGTTTGAGGACGGCGTGCGCGCGACGGTGCGCTCGTACGCATCGATGCGGCAGCAGATCGGATAGCGGCGCCCCACCCGTTCGCGCGCTGCGCGAACGAGCTCCCGCAAGGGGGAGGTGAAGACTATTCGTCGGGGTAGTCGAGGCCGATGTTGGTGTAGTGCTCGCGCTCCTCGGCCCAGTTCTCGCGCACCTTCACGAACAGGAAGAGGTGAACGCGGCGGTCGAGGAGTTGCTCGAGTTCGGTGCGGGCGAGTTCGCCGATTTTCTTGATCGCCTGACCGCCTTTGCCGAGCACGATCTTCTTCTGGCCGTCGCGCTGCACGAAGATGGTCTGGTCGATCTTGACCGAGCCGTCCTTGCGCTCTTCCCACTTCTCGGTCTCGACCGTGGTGGCATAGGGCAGTTCGTCGTGCATGCGCAGATAGAGCTTCTCGCGCGTGATCTCGGCGGCGAGGAGGCGCATCGGGATGTCGGCGGCCTGATCCTCCGGATAAAGGAACGGGCCTTCGGGCATGCGCGACGACACCCAGGCGGCGACATCGTCGATGCCGTCGCCTTTGAGGGCGGAGATCAGGAAGACCTGATCGAACAG
>DATAHD010000389.1:0-4853 GCA_036263395.1 Rhizomicrobium sp.
TCGCCGCCTCCCAAAGCATTTTCTTTGCATTGTGGACCCATAGCGGGAGGGCGCAAGTGGCAACGCGCACGCCCGCGCGCTGTGCGGTGTGTTGTGGCGCACGCATCCCGGTGCAATCCTTGGCGCAGCCGTAGCGGAAAACCGCACGTATGCTTTCCGGGGAGGACGCCATGTTCGACGAATTCAAACCGATCGATACCGACACGCATCTGACGGAACCGGGCGATCTGTGGACCTCACGTGTCGCGAAGAAGTGGGGCGATACCGTTCCGCACGTCAAGCGAGTCGACGGCAAGGACTTCTGGTTCATCCGTGATCAGATCATCTTCGCACCGGCCTGGGTGACGATGGCCGGCTTCGACGGCTCCTATCCCGATACGCCGAACGGTTACGACGACATCCCGTCGAGTTCTTACGACTCGAAAGAACGTCTCGCCTTCATGGATCGCGAAGGCATCTACGCGCAGGTGCTCTATCCAAACGTCGGTGGCTTCGGCTCGGGCCGCTTTCTCGCGCTGAAAGAGCCAGAGCTAATGCTCGACTGCGTGCGCGCCTACAACGACTTCCTCGCCGAGTGGTGCGGTGCGGATTCGCAGCGATTGCTCGGCGGCGCCGCGATCCCGTTCTGGGATGTCGAGGAAGCCGTGAAAGAAGTGCATCGCGCCGCGCGACTTGGCCACAAGACCGTGCTCGCCTGCACGGCGCCGGAAGACTTCGGCCAACCGCGCCTCGCGCATCCGCACTGGGATCCGTTCTGGGCCGCGGCACAGGAGACCGGTCTGCCGATCAGCTTCCACATCGGCGGCGGCCAGGTCGGCGGCTCCTTCACCGACGATCCGTCACAGATGGGTGTGCGCGCGAACATCGCCGCCACCTCGACCCTGCTCTTTATGGGCAACATGCAGTGCCTGACGCAGATCCTGTTCGGCGGCATCTGCGAGCGCTTTCCAAAGCTCAAGCTGTTCACCGTCGAAAGCGGCGTCGGCTGGCTGCCGTCGTTCCTTGAAGCCTGCGACTGGCAGTTCATGAACGGCAGTGTGCGAAAGGAGCACCCGCACTACCTGCTGCCGAGCGAGTATTTCAAACGCCAGGTCTATGCGAGCTTCTGGTTCGAGACCGAACGCGCCGGCATCGAGCACGCGATCAGCATCATGCCGGACAACATCATGTGGGAAACTGATTACCCGCACCCCACCTCGCAATTCCCGAGCCTGAAAGAAGGCTGGGCGCGACGCCCGCGCGATTACGCGGAACAAAGCCTCAGCTTCCTTGGCAACGACACGGTGCGCAAAATCCTGCACACCAACGCCGCGCGCTTCTTCAATCTGGCCGCATAGCGCCCGCTATTTCGGAAGCGCCGCGAGCTTTGCGGTGGTGGCGGACGTCTCGGCGGCATAGGGCGCCATCGCGGCCTCGTTCTTGCGCCATTTGTTCGCGTCCGGCGCGGTCAGCGTGTAGCGCGAATTGCGCAGCGATGTGCCGCCCGCGCCCGGCATTGCCGGATCGAACGGCACGTCGGCAAACGCGCAAAGCCGCTTCAGCTCGCTGTCCGGATTGGCGATGAAGTCCTCATAGCGGATGGCGGTCCAATCGTTCTGCGGCAGCGCCGCCAGATCGGCGAGGATGGTCTCGTTGGTATCACGCCATTGCCGCGTCGCGATCTTGGCCAGATCGGCCCCGATCAACTCGCGCCAGCCCGGGATCAGCAGCAACGACCATGGCAAGCCCTGCCAGTCCGGCAGCTGCGCATAGGTCTTGAACCCGCCCGACCGCCACGCCTCCATGATCGCGCTGATGTTCGGCTGTGCGTCGCGATAGAGGTAGATGAACTTCGCATCCGGAAACGCCGCCTTGAAGAACGGAATCCGCAGCGCATTCTTCGGCGTCTTTTCCAGCAGGCGGATCGCGCGCGGTCGCGACACGCCGAGTCCGGCATAGGTCGTGGTCCCATCCGCCATACGCAGCGTGCCCGCGTAAGCAGCGCGCAATTGCGAAACGATATCCGCCTGCGCATCGGCCGCCGTCAGCCGGTTTGAGTGGTAATCGCGGTTGCGTGGCTGCAGCTCGGGAATGCCCTCCACATGCTCATGTCCTTCGCCACCGATGTTCCAGAACCCTTTGTTCGCCGCGAGCGTTTCGAACAGCAGCGTGCTGCCCGAGCGCGGCGCCGCGACGATGAACACCGGCCGGTCGTACGCTGGGATCGGGATCGCGACATTGGCGAGCTGCGGCCCGCCCATCATCTGCACCTTCGGTGTCTTGAGCATCGCCGTCAGGTCGGCTGTGATCACCTGCATCACGGCGATATTATTGCTCGCCATGCGCAGTGTGTTCGGCACATGCTGCTGGCACTGATCCATCATCTGCATGATCAGCGCCTCGAATAGCGGCAGGTTCTCTTCGCCGGGTCCCTTTGCTGCCCACAGCTGCCGCCATTCGCGGCGCAGGATGCCGGTCAGTCCGATCAACCGCTGCACCGCCGCCGGATCGTTACTGGGATTGGCGCGCACGTCATTGGCGAGGCGCGTCAGCTCGAAATCGACTTCGCCGGGCGACATCACCGGCGGCTCGACATAAGTCTCGTACGACAAATTGGGCTGGGCGTTCGGATCGTACTGCACCAGCGGCAGTTCGCCCTGAACCTCGCGCCACGGCCGCGCCATGTTCCAGAACGTCGCCCCGCCGAACGTGTCGAACGTCAGATGCACGCGCCACGTCGGTGTCTCGTTCACCACCTGATGTGTGCGCCAGTTGTCGAACGTCCACGCCTCACCGGCCTGCATGTGCACCACTTCACCGCCGCAGTGGAATTTGATCTCCGGATGCGTCGTGATCGGAATGTGCACGCGCGTGCGGGTGCGCCAGTAGTATTTCTTGTCGATATGCGGCGGCACACCCGACTGCGGCGCCAGCCGCATCAGCCGCGCCCGGCCATGCACGGTGCGGAACGTCGCCAGCACCTGCTGCAGATAGGGCGACGCGCGCAGCGCCTCCGTGGGCATCATCGGCGGCTCGATGTCGTCGTTATCAATGCCGCCAGTGGTGATCAGCGTCAGTGCCGAATTGCCCGGGAAGCCCTCGACATGCTCGCGCCAGAAGTGCTGCGGCATGGCGTCGATCTCGGCGCGCAGCCGCGCCACATCGAAGCGGAAGGGGAACTTGAGAAAGGGCTGGACAAGCTGCAACGCAAGCTCCGGAATCGCCGGTCGGGCGGGCAGGGCGATTTTACCCCAACTTCGACAACGACGATGGGCTGGAATAGCCTTTTGGCCGAGGAAAAACCAATCGAAGGGTGAACGCCGTGAAGGTGAACGGGAAAATCGTGGTGGTGACGGGCGCAGCCAGCGGCATTGGCCGCGAACTGGCGCGACGTTTTGCCAAGGAGGGCGCCAAGCTCGTCGTCTGCTCCGACCGGAATGGGGAGGGCGCGGAAGCGGTCGCGAAGGAGATCGGCGGCGTCGCGTTCACGACCGACGTGGGCAAGGAAGAGGACATCATCCACCTCATCGACACGGTGGAGAAGGTCCACGGTCCGATCGACCTGTTCTGCTCCAACGCTGGCATCGGCTATGGCGGCGGTGCGGAAGTGCCGAACGACAAGTGGAACCGCATCTGGGACATCAACGTGATGGCGCATGTCTGGGCGGCGCGTCATCTGGTGCCGCGCATGGTCGCGCGCGGCGGTGGCTATCTCTTCAGCACGGCCTCGGCGGCGGGCCTGCTCTCGCAGATCGGCTCCGCGCCCTATGCGGTGACGAAGCATGCTGCGATCGGCCTCGCCGAATGGCTCGCGATCACGCATGGCGACGACGGCATCAAGGTCACGGTGCTGTGCCCGCAGGCGGTGCGCACCGCGATGACCGCCGGCAATGAGCAAGGTGTTGCGAGCGTTGACGGCATGATGGAGCCGGATGTGGTGGCCGACGCCTGTCTGCAGGCGATCGACAAGGAGGAATTCCTGGTCCTGCCGCATCCCGAAGTGCTGCAATACATGCGCAACAAGACCAACGACTACGGCCGCTGGATCGGCGGCATGCGCAAACTCAATCGCCGCTATCGCGGATAGAGATGCGCACCATGCAGGAGATGACGACCGGTTACGGCCTTGTCGAGGCGCCGCTATGGGATGCGGCACGCGGCCTCTATTTCAGCGATGTCCACAATGGCGGCGTCTTCCTGCTGGATTGCGGCGGCAAGGTCTCGACCGTCATCCCAAAGCGGCGCGGTGTCGGCGGCATGGCGCTGCACGCCGATGGTGGTCTCATCGTCGGCGGCAAGAACATCGCGCATGTGAAGAACGGCGAGACCAAGGTGCTGCTCAGTCCCGACGATGTGCCGGGCATCATCGGCTTCAACGACTTCACCACCGACGCCGCGGGCCGCATCTATGTCGGCTCGCTGGCGTTCAAGGTGTTTTCGGAAGAGCCGAAGCCGGGCTTCCTGCATGTCATCGATCTCGACGGTTCGATGCGCACGCTGACCGACGGCGTGATCCTCACCAACGGTCTCGGCTTCTCGCCGGACGGAAAAACGCTCTATCACTCCGACGCCCGCGCCGGTCATCTCCGTGCGTACGATGTGAAACCGGACGGCTCGGTCGGCCCGTGGCGCGTGTTTGTCGAGATGGGCGAGGGCAGGGTGCCCGATGGCCTGAAGGTGGCGAGCGACGGCTCCGTCTGGGTCGCCGACGCCCGCGGCAGCCGCGTCGCGATCTTCGAGGCGAGCGGCAGACACCGCGATGACCTCGCGGTGCCGCTGCCGATGGTGACCAGCCTGTGCTTCGGCGGCGACGACCTGAAAGACCTCTACGTCGTCACTGGCTCCGATCACTCGGGGCGCGAGAACTGCGGCAC
>DATAHD010000390.1:0-15021 GCA_036263395.1 Rhizomicrobium sp.
CGCAGCGTGTCCCGTCATCACCGCAAGACCGCCGGTGATGAGCGTGGCGGCGGCGATCAGGCTGACGACGGCGGCGACGAAGATGGAGAGACGGCGGTACTGCGCCGCGAGCGCCGGTTCGGTCCACGCAAAGACGACGGCACGCGGTGCGGGATTCTGGATGCGCAATGCGAGTGCAACGGTGGCCGACGGTGGGATCGTCACGCGGAAGCTGCGGCGCACGATGGTGCCGGCACTCGACACCGGGATACTGGCTTCAGAGGTTGCGACCTGCAGGATGCTGGGACGCGTGGTGAGCGGCAGCAGGCGCAGCGATGCGCCCGGTTGTTCGGTGGCGAGCAACACGCGCGTCACCGGCGTGGTCGCGCTGTTGGTGGCGGTGACGACGTACCAGGACGAGTTGTCGTGCTCGGTCGCTTCCTTGTACGGACGCAATGCCGCCGACAGGTCGAGCATCGTTCCCGGTGCCGCGAAGTCGACAGCCTCTGCCGCCTTCGCCATGGCCGGCGCGCCGTTCGGCTTGTCGGCGGCCTCTGCCGTCAGCGACAGCGCGGCGGCGAGCAACAGCACGACGGCGTAAATCCAACGAGTCATCACGCGCAATTGTTTCCAATCAGATCAAAGGGTTGGCGAAGCAGCGCGGCGAACCGCTAACCTACCTGCGCCTCGTCCGCCAGCAAAGCGAATAGAACGTGATCGCTCCACTGGCCGTTTATCTGCAGATAGCGCAGCGCCAGGCCCTCTTCGCGGAAGCCCGCTTTGGAGAGCAGATTCCGCGACGGGCCGTTCTCCGGCAGGCATGCGGCTTCGATTCGGTGAAGGCCGAGTGTCGAGAAGATGAACGGCACGAGCGCCCGCACCGCGCGGAACATGTAGCCCTGACGCGCGAAGCGTTGCCCCACCCAGTAGCCGAGCGCGCAGCACTGCGTCACGCCACGGCGCACATTCGACAGGGTGCAGCCGCCGATCAGCGCATCGTCATCCTTACGGAAGACAAAGAACGCATAAGCGGAGTCCATCCGCGTTTCTTTTGCGTAACGCTTGAGGCGGCGGCGAAAGGCACTCTTGGTCAGCTCATCGGCAGACCACGACGGCTCCCACGGCGTGAGGAACGCCCTGCTCTCGCCGCGCAGCTTCGACCACTGCGCGTAGTCGCCCATGCGCGGATAGCGCAGATAGACTCCGTCGCCGTGGATGATCGGCTGCTGGCCACCGGGGAATGTGAGCCCCCGCATGAAAGCCATGGGCCCAGTGTTCATTCTGCAGCGAGCGCCGGTGCGCCGAAGCGGTTGGCGAACCGCGCGGCACTTTCCAGCTTTCCAACAGGACCGACGGCCGCGATGGTCGGCAGTGCGGTTTGCATCAGGTTTGCACCGACGCGGCGGACAGAGGCGACATCGACGGCGTCGACAGCCTCGATCATCTCCTGCGTCGTCAGCACGCGGCCGAAGGTGAACATGTGCGAAGCGATCATTTCGGCGCGGCTGCCCGGACGTTCGAGTCCCATCAGCATACCCGACTTCATCTGCGCCTTGGCACGGGCAATTTCGGCGTCGTTGGCGTTTTCCGCCATCGCCGCCATCTCGCCCGCGATCACCGGCGCGATCTCGCCGGCGTCGTCATCGCTGGTGCCGGTGTAGACGCCGAAGGTGCCGGTGTCTTTCGAGGATGAGGAGAAGGCGTAGATCGAGTAGCAGAGGCCGCGCTTCTCCCGCACCTCTTGGAACAGGCGGGAGGAGACACCGCCGCCGAGGGCGGTCGCGTAGATCTGGGCCGGGTAGTAGTCGGCGCCTAGGCTGGTCACGCCCGGAAAGGCGAACGCGAGATGGGCCTGTTCGAGGTCGCCGCTGTCGTCACGGATTTCGCCGCCGACATAGCGGGCGGCGGCGGGCACCGGGCCGTAGCCGGACGGCAGGACACTGAACATATCCTCCGCCATCTTCAGGATGGTGGCGTGATCGACCGCACCGGAGGCGACGAGGGTCATGTCGCCGGCGCGGTAGTGGTCGGTCATGTAAGTCTTCAGGTGCTCGCGCGTGAAGGCGGAGACCGTTTCCTCCAGACCGAGGATCGGCCAGCCCATCGGCTGGTCCGGATACGCGGCGGTCTGCAGATGATCGAAGATGATGTCGTCTGGCGTATCGCGGGCCTGGCCGAGTTCCTGAAGCACCACCTGACGTTCCCGCTCCAGCTCTTCCTGCGGGAAGGTCGGGTTGGTGAGGATGTCGGACAGCAGGTCCATCGCGAGGCGGACATCGGCTTTCAGGATGCGGGCGTGGAAGGCGGTCTGTTCGCGCGCGGTGTAAGCGTTGAGGTAGCCGCCGACGTTCTCGATCTCCTCGCCGATCTGGCGGGCGTTGCGGCGCTCCGTGCCTTTAAACGCCATGTGCTCGAGCATGTGGCTGACGCCCATCACGGGGCGTGTTTCGTTGCGTCCGCCGGTGTTCACCCAGACGCCCACGAAGGCGCTTTCCAACTGGGGCATCGGATCAGAAATGACCGTCAGACCGTTGGAAAGTTTGGAGATTTCGATGTTCATCAGTGTGCTACTCGGGAAAGGATGAAGTCGCGGATCGTGGTCTTGTCGTTGGGCAGAACGGTAACGCGCTCCACCCCGTCATAGAGGCCCGCCAGCCGCGGCGGCAAGGGGGGAGTTTTCCCAGTCGCCTGCTTTACAGCGTCCGGGAATTTGGCCGGATCGGCCGTCGAGAGGATGACCACCGGGCCTTCCAGACCGGCTGATTTGCGGGCGCCGGCGACCGCCACGGCGGTGTGCGGGTCGATCAGGCGGCCGGTTTTGGCGTGGACGTCGGCGATGGTCTGAAGGGTCTCCGCATCGCTGGTGTCGGTCGCAGCGTAGCGCTGGCGCAGCGCTGACAGAACCGCGGGCGGGAGCGGCAGGCTGGCGGTCTGGGCGAACCCGGCCATCGCCTCGCGCACCCATTGGGTGTTGTGGTCGGAGGCTTCGTACAGCGCGCGCTCGAAGTTGCTCGCGACCTGGATGTCCATCGACGGGCTGAGCGTCGGGTGGGCTTTGCCGGAGGCGTAGGTTCCGGTGTTCAGAGCGCGGGCGAGGATGTCGTTGCTGTTCGTTGCAACGACTAGCTTTTTCACGGCGAGGCCCATGCGCGTGGCGACTTCACCCGCAAACACGTCACCGAAGTTGCCAGTGGGCACAACGAAGGTTGCAGGCGTTCCGAGCGCCGCGGTGGCGGTGAAGTAGTAGACCGCTTGGGCCGCCACGCGGGCGAAGTTGATCGAGTTGACGGCGGTCAGGCTGATTGCGCGGGCGAAGTCTGCATCGGCGAAAAACGCCTTCAACATATTCTGGGTATCGTCGAACGTGCCCTCGACGGCGATGGTCGTGACGTTCGAGAACGGGGTCACCGTCATCTGGCGGCGCTGGACCTCGCTCACCCGGTTGTGGGGGTAGAGGACCACGACGTCGATGTTGGCGAGATCGCCGAGGGCGGCGATGGCGGCGGAGCCGGTGTCGCCGGAGGTGGCAACGACCACCGTGGCGCGGCCGCCGCGCTTGCCGAGCGCCCGGCTGAACAGGCGGCCGAGCAGCTGCATCGCGACGTCCTTGAAGGCGAGCGTCGGGCCGTGGAACAGCTCGAGCAGGTAGCGGTCCTTGCCGATTTCGCTCAGCGGGGCGACCTGGCCGCCCTCGAAGGTGGCGTAGGCGGCGTCGATGTCGGCCCGCAGCTCGGCATCGGTGAAGGCGTCACCGGTGAAGCGGCGGAGCAGCGTGAAGGCGACGTCTGGATAGGTGCGGCCCGTCAGGCCGGCGATCTCCTCAGCCGTGACCTCAGGCCAGCTTTCGGGAGCGTACAGGCCGCCGTCGGGCGCGAGGCCGGCGAGGAGGATTTCGGCGAAGGATTGCGGCGGGGTCTGGCCGCGGGTCGAGACGTAGCGCATGGGTACATTTGTTTTCAAAAAAATCGATTGCCCCCCCTTGCCGGACGGCGCAGGGCGGAAAACCACGGTTGGACCTTAGAACACGCGGAACAGAGACGGTTGGGCTTTGAGGCCGCAACCGGTGTTTTCCGGGCGTAGTTGGGGAGATTGATACAAATGTACAAGTCAACCGTGACGGTTGTCAAGAACCCTGGGAAAATTTTGGCGAATCGTTCTAAGAATGTGCAGACGGGCTCGGCGGCGGCCTGAATCGCAGACGGCCCTGCCCCATGTGGTACGCGACGTAGACACCCAGCAGGACCAGCGCGAGGCCGAACCAGGTGAAGGCGTAGGACAGGTGGTTGTTGGGGATGTCGATGATCGTCTGCCCCCCCTTCGGCCAGCCGCCGGGGTTGGGCGTCGCGTCGGCGTCGATGATGCCGGGCTCGGCGAGCGTGAGGCCTTCGGCCTTGGCGATGGCGTCGGCATCGCGGACGTACCAGACATGGTGTGCGGTATCGGCGGCCGGCGTGAAGAGACCGGGCTGCTCTTCGGTGCGCAGGAGGCCGGTGATGGTTTGCGTGCCGGGGACCTGGCCCTCGGCGCGTGTTTGGGGATCGCGCTTGGTGGTGGGAACGTAGCCACGGTCGATGAGGAACGTCGCGCCGTTGGCTGTACGTAGCGGCGTGATGACGTGATAACCGGGCGTGCCGGCGGTATCGCTGCCGAAGAGATACGCCTCTTTAGTGTGATCGAACGTGCCGCGTGCGGTCACGCGGATGTAGGGCGCGCGCGGGCCTTTCGGTAACTGATCGACGGAGACCGGCGCGGCGTGAATGCTGTGGTCGATGGCGGCGAGCAGCCCCTCTTTCCAATGCAGCCGCTGCACCTGCCAGACGCCGAGCCCGATCAGCACCGGCAGCATGATCGCGGTGGCAATGGTGGGACCGAGTGCGGGGCGGAAGTGCATAGTGCTCTAGCTTTTCCAACATCAAACTCGGCTTGTCATCCCGGCTGAAGCGCGCAGCGCGGAAGGCCGGGATCCATTGGGACAAATCTCGGGCGTCCGGAGTTTAGGGAGAAATGGATCCCGGCCCTCCGTTTCGCTTCGCTCCACTGCGGCCGGGATGACAAAGTTGAGTTTAGATTTGTCCGGCGTGCCGACTGATACAACTCGTTACAGATCGGCGCTTGTGTTCCAACGTGCTCCGGCACCGACTAGCGGGATGGAACGCCCACATCTCTACTTCGTCTACATCATGGCAAGTAAGCCGTACGGCACGCTCTATACCGGCGTGACAAACAAGCTGATGTTCCGCGTTGAGCAACACAAGGATGGCGCTCTGCCGGGATTTACGAAGCGATATGGCGTGGACCGGCTCGCGTATTACGAATTTCACGGCGACATCCACCAAGCCATCAAGCGTGAAAAGCAGATCAAGCGGTGGCGGCGCGAGTGGAAGACCAACTTGATCGAGCGCGACAATCCACGCTGGGTGGATCTGTATGAAAACCTAGTTGCGGAATATTGGAGAAGGTTGAGGCTGTTCAACGAAGCGCATCAGCGTCCCGGAGTCGAGGTGACTTAGAAATGGATCCCGGCCCTCACTTCGCTTCGCTCCGTTCGACCGGGATGACAAGCTTAGTTTTGGTTTGGGGAAGAGACGCCCTCTACTCCACTAACCGCCCTTCCCTTGCCTGGTGTTTGTACTGCAGCACCATCAGCGCGGCCTTCACGAGGCGGAGGCCTCCGAGGACGACGGTGGCGATGGTGGGAAGCCAGATGAGGGCGTGGACCCAGTAGGGGGGCGAGTAGGCGACCTCGACGAAGAGAGCTCCGCCGCAGACCAGAAAGCCCGCAATCAGGATCACGAAGACCGTCGCGCCGTCACCGACGTCGAAGATCGAGAAGTCGAGGCCGCAGGCGGTGCAGCGCGGCGCGATGGTGAGGAAGCCCGAAAACAGTGGCGCGCCGCCACAACGTGGACAGCGCGCCATCAGGATGGACGTGACGGTACCCGGCGCGTTGGTGGCAACCGGATCCGACATTATTCGACGATCTTCGCAGCACCCCAGACGTAGATGCTGGCGAAGAGGAACAGCCAGACCACGTCGACGAAGTGCCAGTACCAGGCGGCCGCTTCGAAGCCGAAGTGGCGCGTCGGGGTGAACTGGCCTGCGATCGTGCGCGCGAGGCACACGGCGAGGAAGATCGTGCCGACGATGACGTGGAAACCGTGGAAGCCGGTCGCCATAAAGAACGTCGAGCCGTAGATCGCGCCGAGATTGCCGACACCGGCCGCGAGGCTGATGTGCTGCGGATCGGTGAAGGGCACGAGCGCGGCGCCGTTGAAGCCGAAGGTGAACGGCGCGTGGGCGTACTCGTATGCCTGGATGCAGGTGAAGCAGAAGCCAAGGATGACCGTCAGGATCAGGCCCTGGGTTGCGCCCTTCTTGTCGCCAACCTGCAGCGCATGGTGCGCCCAGGTAACAGTCGTGCCCGAGGTGAGCAGGATCAGCGTGTTGAGCAGCGGGAAGTGCCACGGGTCGAGCGTGATGATGCCTTCCGGCGGCCAGGTCGCGATACCGACGTCGTGGTGGAAGATCGCGGTGTTGAAGTAGGCCCAGAACCACGCGACGAAGAACATTACTTCCGACGCGATGAAGAGCAGCATGCCGTAGCGCAGGTGCAGCTTCACCACCGGGGTGTGGTCGCCGTTGACGACAGACTCCTTGATGACGTCGCGCCACCAGCCGATGAAGGTGATCGCCAAGAGCACCGCACCGACGGCGAAGATCGCCGGCGAGCCCTTCAGCGGACCGAAGTCGGCATAGTCCTTGTTCATCCAGAAGATCAGGCCGCCCAGCATCGTGAAGGCGGCGATCGAGCCGACGACCGGCCAGGCGCTCGGTTCGACGAGATGGTAGTCGTGCTTTACTTCCGAATGAGCCATGACCGGCCTCTTTCCCCTAACCGAAGCGACCGTGCAGCTGCACGATCGACATCAAAAAAAACAACACTACCAGACCGCCAAGCACCAGCGCGATGGCGATGGAACGGCGGCGTCTCTGCCTCTCGTCCTCGCGCAGACGTGCGACGCGGTCTTCATCGCTCTCGACCATCTCATGCCCAAGGCGCCAGCGGCGACAGATGGAGCAACCGCTCCACGATCAGCGACGCGAACAGCGCAAAGAGATAGACGAGCGAGACGAAGAACAGACGGCGGGCCGCAGGCTCCTTCACTTCGTCGGCCTCGATGAGGACGGCGAAGGCGGCGAGCACGAAGACGCCGCCGATGAGCGCAGAACACGCCAGATAGAGCGGGCCGGCAAGGCCGACCGCGGCCGGCGCGAGACCGGCAAAGAACATCGCGAACGAATAAAGCAGAATCTCGACGCGGGTGCGGCGCTTGCCCTTCACCACCGGCATCATCGGCACACCGGCGCGGGCGTAGTCGTCCGAACGGAACAGTGCGAGCGCCCAGAAGTGCGGCGGCGTCCAGAGGAAGGTGATCAGCACCAGGGTCAGCGGCGCGATGGAGAGCGAGCCCGTGACAGCCGCCCAGCCGATGGCCGGCGGCAGCGCACCGGCAAGGCCGCCGATGACGATGTTCTGCGGCGTGCGGCGCTTGAGCCAGAGTGTGTAGACGTGAACGTAGAAGAAGATCGTGAAGGCCAGCAGGAACGCCGCCAGCATGTTCACGAACAGGCCCATCACAGTCACGGCGCCAACCGAGAGCGTCCAACCGAAGGCCAGCGCCTCCGACCGGTCGACGCGGCCGAGCGGAATCGGGCGCGTGGCGGTACGCGACATGATCGCGTCGATGTCGCTGTCATAGGCCATGTTGAGGGCGCCCGAGGCCCCTGCCCCGATCGCGATGCAGAGCAGCGCGACGAAGGCGGTGAGCACGTGGATCGTGCCCGGCGCGACGATGATCCCCGCAAACCCGGTGAAGATCACTAGGGACATCACGCGCGGCTTCAGCAGCGCGAAATAATCCTCGACGGTCGCGACCTTGGTTTGCGGGAATGTATCGACAAGCGCCATCAGTCGACCTTCGGCAGCTCAGCGTACTGGTGGAACGGCGGCGGCGAGGACAGCGTCCACTCCAGCGTCGTGGCAGCCGGACCCCACGGGTTGTCACCCGCAAGACGCTTCTTCGCGAAGGCCTCGATCAGCACGATGATGAAGATGATGACGCCGAAGCCGCCGATGAACGCACCGACCGACGAGACGTAGTTCCAGCCGGCGAAGGCATCCGGATAGTCCGCGTAGCGGCGCGGCATACCGGCAAGGCCAAGGAAGTGCATCGGGAAGAACGCCAGGTTCACGCCAATGAACGTGACCCAGAAGTGCAGCTTGCCGAGAGTCTCATTGTACATGTAGCCGGTGAACTTCGGGAACCAGAAGTAGAAGCCCGCGAAGATCGTGAACACGGCGCCGAGCGAGAGCACGTAGTGGAAGTGCGCCACCACGTAGTAAGTCTCCTGCAGCACCACGTCGACGCCCGCGTTCGCCAGCACGACGCCGGTGACGCCACCGACCGTGAAGAGGAACACGAAGCCGATCGCCCACAGCATCGGGGTTTTGAACTCGATCGAGCCGCCCCACATCGTTGCGATCCACGAGAAGATCTTGATGCCGGTGGGCACCGCGATGACCATCGTGGCGAACACGAAGTAGGCCTTCGTGTCGACGCTGAGACCCACGACGTACATGTGGTGCGCCCAGACGAGGAAGCCGATGAAGCCGATCGCCACCATCGCGTAGGCCATGCCCAGATAACCGAACACCGGCTTTTTGGAGAAGGTCGAGATGATGTGGCTGACCATGCCGAAGCCCGGCAGGATCAGGATGTACACTTCCGGGTGACCGAAGAACCAGAACAGATGCTGGTACAGGATCGGGTCACCACCGCCGGCCGGGTTGAAGAACGACGTGCCAAAATGGCGGTCGGTCAGCAGCATGGTGATCGCGCCGGCGAGAACCGGGAGCGACAGCAGCAGCAGGAACACGGTCACCAGGATCGACCAGACGAACAGCGGCATCTTGTGCAGGGTCATGCCCGGCGCGCGCATGTTGAAGATCGTGGTGATGAAGTTGATCGCGCCAAGGATCGACGAGGCACCCGCGATGTGGAGCGAGAAGATCGCAAAGTCCATCGCAGGTCCCGGCGAGCCGGTGGTGGAGAGCGGCGCATAGATCGTCCAACCGCCGCCAACGCCGTGACCGCCCGAGTCGCCTTCGACGAACATCGAAAGGAGGAGCAGCGCGAAGGAGAACGGGAGCAGCCAGAACGAGATGTTGTTCATGCGCGGGAAGGCCATGTCCGGCGCGCCGATCATCAGCGGCACCAGCCAGTTGCCGAACCCGCCGATCATCGCGGGCATGATCATGAAGAACACCATGATCAGACCGTGACCGGTGACGAGCACGTTGAAGGTGTGCGGGTCTTTGAAATACTGCAGGCCCGGCTCCATGAGCTCGAGGCGCATCAGCATCGACAGCGTACCGCCGATGATACCGGCAACGATCGCGAAGATAAGGTACATCGTGCCGATGTCCTTATGGTTCGTCGAATAGACGTAACGGCGCCAGCCCGTCGGGTGGTCGGCGTGCGCGTGTGCGTGAGCGACTTCAGTCATCGAACTGTGTCCTCAATCCTTAGAAGCAAGACGCGTCGTGGTGACGGCGGCATCTGCAAGCGGTTGATAGGTCTGCGTGTCTTTCTTCGCCGCGGCGAGCCAGGCGGCGTAGTCGGCATCGCTCACGACATGCACTTCGATCGGCATGAAGGCGTGGCGGGCGCCGCACAGCTCCGAGCACTGGCCATAGAACACGCCAATCTGGGTGGCCTTGAACCAGGTCGAATTGATCTTGCCCGGGATGGCGTCGATCTTCACGCCGAACTGCGGAATGGTCCAAGCGTGGATCACGTCGGCGCCGGTGGTCTGGACTTCGACGACCTTGTTCACCGGGACGTAGATGGCGTGATCGACCGAGAAAAGGCGCGGCTTGCCGGCTTTCACGGCGGCATCCGGCTGATCGCCGTCAGCGGCTTCAACCGTCGTCAGGCCCTGCGAGTCGAAGGTGAAGTTCGGGCCCTTGTACTCATAGGTCCAGAACCACTGCTTGCCGATCGCTTTGATGACGACATCCGGATGCGGCATGTCCGCTTCGAAATAGAGCAGACGGAAAGACGGGATCGCGATCACGACGAGGATCAGGACCGGGATAAGGGTCCAGGCCACTTCGAGCAGCGTGTTGTGGTGCGTCTTGCTGGGCACCGGGTTGGCGCCGGCGCGGAAGCGGATCATCACCCAGCCAAGCAGGATGGCGACGAAGATGGTGATGAGCGTGATGATGATGAGCAGCAGGCGATGGAAATCCTCGATCCGGTCCATCACCGGCGATGCCGACGCCTGCATGTCGGTCTGCCATTCGACCGGCAGCGCCAACGCGGCATGCGAGGCGAACAACGCCCCCGCAAACGCGACAGCACCCAAAAGCTTCGCGCTCTTATTCTTGAGGAACATGTAGGCGACCTCGCAAAGTCCGGCGCTGCCGCACAAATGCGGTGCGCACCCCCTGAATCTGGGCTGGGATTTAGAGGCGCTAAGCCCCTAAAGTCATTGCGACCTTATAGCACGGGGTAACAATATTACCCGCGCGTTGCGCCGGGTTTTCACGGGATGCGTTGCCGTGCGATCCGCGCCGTTCAACACTATATAGAGACAGCAATATTCCCGGAGTTGAGTCATGGCCGACGGCGATCTGTTCTTTTCCCGCACTGGTATGGATCGCGGGCGCGTTCAGGCCATCACCGATGATGCGCTGAACGGTGCGGACGATGGCGAGCTTTACCTCGAATACAGCCAGTCGGAGACCTTCGCGTTCGACGACGGGCGGCTAAAGGCCGCGACGTTCGACACCACCCAGGGCTTCGGGTTGCGCGCCGTTTCGGGCGAAGCGACCGGATATGCCCACGCATCGGACCTTTCCGAGGAAGCGATTCGCCGGGCGGCCGACACGGTGCGGGCGGTTTCGCGTGGCCACTCGGGAACCATGGCGGCCGGACCGCAGCGGACCAACGTGAAGCTCTACCCCGACATCGACCCGCTCAACACGGCGGCGTTCGAGACCAAGGTGAAGCTGCTGCAGGACATCAACGAATATGCCCGCGCCAAGGACGGCCGGGTGAAGCAGGTGTCCTGTTCGCTGGCCGGCGAGTGGCAGACGGTCGAGATCATCCGGCCCGGCGGCGAAGTCTACAAAGACGTGCGCCCGCTGGTGCGGATCAACGTGTCGGTGATCGTGGAGCAGGACGGCCGACAGGAAAGCGGCAGCTATGGCGGCGGCGGCCGCGGCGGCTACACCGAGTACCTGACGCGCGATTACTGGGAGCGCGCGGTCGATGAGGCGTTGCGCATGGCGCTGGTCAATCTGGACTCCATTCCGGCGCCGGCGGGCGAGATGACCGTGGTGCTGGGACCGGGCTGGCCGGGCATCCTGCTGCACGAAGCGATCGGGCATGGGCTCGAGGGCGACTTCAATCGCAAGAAGACGAGCGCATTCGCCGGACTGCTTGGGCAGCGCGTGGCGTCGCCGGGCGTGACCGTGGTGGACGACGGCACCTTGGGCGGACGGCGCGGCTCTCTGAGCATCGACGACGAAGGCACGCCGACGTCGCGCACCGTGCTGATCGAAGACGGTATCCTCAAAGGCTATATGCAGGACCGGCAGAACGCGCGGCTGATGGGCGTGGCGCCGACGGGCAACGGACGGCGGCAGAGCTACTCCAGCCCGGTGATGCCGCGCATGACCAACACCTACATGCTGGCCGGCGACAAGGACCCGGGCGAGATTTTGGCGAGCGTGAAGAAGGGCGTCTACGCGACGAACTTCGGCGGCGGCCAGGTGGACATCACGAGCGGAAAGTTCGTGTTCTCCTGCACCGAGGCGTATCTGATCGAAGACGGCAAAGTCGGCGCGCCGATCAAGGGTGCGACGCTGATCGGCAACGGACCGGATGCGCTGACGCGTATTCCGATGATCGGCAACGACATGAAGCTGGACACCGGTGTCGGCACCTGCGGCAAGAACGGCCAGAGCGTGCCGGTGGGCGTGGGCCAGCCGACGCTGCGGCTCGACGCGATGACGATTGGCGGGACGGCGGCGTAAGCGGCCGCTGGACGTTTGTAGGTGTCAGCCAGCGCTCTAGACGTCGTCCTTTTGGTCACATCACTTGTCTATGTGGCCGCGATGTTGCGTGTGAATTGGCTGCTTAAGGCTCGACATTTTGCGATTTGGGATGAATTGGGAAGGCCGCTGGAAATTCCCCGCACATCGACTTTATCGTTTAGCTCACCCTTGAGGTTTGGCTGGTTTGTACTGGTCAGTGGTCGGCATCACAGCTTGAGTGACCGAGAACTCACGCTCACCGTTTTTGCAGCTCGTATATTCTTATTGGCCACGCTGGTGCTTATCCCGATTGCAAACCAGACTGCCACCCAATAACCGCGCGGCAAATTCGATTACCGAATTGATCTTCAAGATCGCGCACGCCGCCGAGTGGGCCGCTGCGGAGCGTGATAGAAGCTATGCTGGATCGGAGAAGGATCGCGCGGACGGCTTCATGCACTTCTCCACCGCACCGCAGCTGGCCGAGACGTTGCGGCGCTACTAGGCAAGCGCGCGCGATCTGCTGCTGATTGCGGTGGAAGAGAGCGTGCTTGGCACGGCGCTGGACTACGAACATGCGGCGTCGCGCGGCGAGGGGCTTCCGCATTTACATGGTGCCCTGCCCGTTTCGGCCGTGACGTGGGTGCTCGCGATCGGATGTGCACCGGACGGAACCGTCGTCACTAAACAGCGCACATGTGGCGCACATGTTGACATGTGCGTCACATGTTATACTGTTCTTTTATGTCCAAGATGATTCAGCTCCGCAACGTGCCTGAGGGTTTGCACCGCAAACTCAAAGCGCGTGCCGCAGAGTCCGGCATGACGCTCTCCGATTATCTGATACTCGAAGCGAAGAAGTTGGCTGATCGTCCGACTTTGGAAGAAATGCGGAAACGTCTCGCTGCACTTCCTCCCGTGAAATTGAATGTATCGGTTGCTGAGCTTATCCGCGAGGAGCGAGAGAGGCGCTAGCATGTACGTCCTCGATGCATCTGCGGCCATCGAGATTCTCCTCGGAACCGAAATCGGAGCCCGTTGGCGTGATCGGACGATGAGTCAAGAAGCCGTGCTTTTTGCACCGCATCTGATCGACATCGAAGTCATGAGCGGCTTGCGGCGGATGGCTTCGTCGCGTGTAGCATCTGCCGTCGATGTGAACGGCGCGGTGCAAAACTTCGACGATCTGCGGATCGAGCGATACAGCCATAGTGTTCTACTTCCCCGGATATGGGAGTTGCGGCAGAGCATCTCGGCCTATGACGCAGCCTATGTCGCGCTGGCAGAGATCCTGGATTTGCCGCTGCTGACAGGCGATGCAAAGCTGAGCAGAAGCCAAGGGCATCTGGCCAAGATTGAATTGTTGTCGTGACGGTCATCTTCAAAATTGCGCACGCTGCAGAGTGGGCGGCGGCGGAGCGTGATGGAGCCTTTGCGGGATCGGAGAAGGATCGCGCGGATGGCTTCCTGCATTTCTCCACCGCGCCACAGCTGGCCGAGACGTTGCGGCGATACTATGCGGGCGCGAACGATCTGCTGTTGATTGCGGTTGAAGAAAGCGCACTTGGTGCGGCGCTGAAGTACGAGCACGCGGTATCTAGAGGTGAAGACTTTCCGCATCTGTACCGCGCCCTGCCCGTTTCGGCCGTGACATGGGTGCGCACGATCGGACGTGCACCGGACGGAACCGCCATCCTGCCGCCGCTGACTTGAATACGCAGGGTCATGCGCATAACCTATGCGCATGGCAAAAAAACGATCTCTGCAGGACCCACCCCGGAAACTCCGCGCCGCGGAGCCGGTGACGCACAATGGCCACATCGGTCCGGGGCCTAAGCCCGGCCCGAAGCGCGCTGTGAATGTCTCGGTCGATGTGGAGATTCTGGGCGTGGCGAAGGAGATGGGTGTGAACCTGTCCAAGGTGCTTGAAGATGCGTTGCGGCGCATGACGGAAGACGAACGCGTCCGCCGCTGGCAGATCGAGAACAAGGCGTTCACCGATTCCTACAACGCCTACATCGAACGCAACGGCGTTTTCGGTGAAGAGCTGCTGGACCTGGACGATGGCGATTGAGCAGTTCGATGTCTTCCACAACCCCCTTCGTGGCGGGCGCGATCAACGGCCATACGTGATCACCATACAGCACCTGTTCCTTCGCGATCTTCCGACCTGCGTCATCGTTCCGCTTGTTGTGCCGGAAGCCCTTCATATTCAACCGCGCCTCAATCCGGCTTTGGATGTGAATGGGCGCAAGCTTCATCTCTCGCCAACAGAACCCTTCGCGTTGTCGACACGGCTCCTGAGCAAGCCGATAGCGAACCTTGCCGCCGATCGCGACCGCATCGTAGCCGCGCTCGATATGGTGTTCACGGGTATCTGAGCGCACAGTTCGCGCATGAGCGAGGGCACCGTTTATTCCGACCGGCTGGGGGCGATCCGCGACGCGCAGTTTGCGGCGGCGTGTGAACGCGCGGGTGTTGGGCGGTTTGTGCGTGCGGCGCCGACGACGGCGGGACTGTTCGGGCAGAATGTGTTCGTCACCACGAGCGACGGCGAGTTCGTGTTGCGCGGCGCGCCGCACTGGGTGAAAGGCCCGAACGACGCGGATTATCGGCAGGAGGATCGCTGGCAGTTCACCAAGGAGCGGTGGTTTGCGCAGCAGCTGCATGAGCACACGCGCGTGCCGGTGCCGTGGCCGATGTTTCACGATCAGGCGAGCGACATCTTCGGCTGGCCGTATCTGCTGATGCCGAAAATGCCGGGACAGTGTTCGGACGAGCGCGGGATCAAGAAGACGATGAGCGCGGACGACCGGCATGGCATCGCGGTGGCACTGGGCGAGAA
This sequence comes from Rhizomicrobium sp., assembly GCA_036263395.1. Lineage (GTDB taxonomy): Bacteria > Pseudomonadota > Alphaproteobacteria > Micropepsales > Micropepsaceae > Rhizomicrobium. The sequence goes on from DATAHD010000390.1 coordinate 14,928, forward strand.
TCTGGCCGAGATGCAGCGGCTGACATGGCCGTCCGCAGGCGACTTCGGCATCGACAGCATCGCGTTCGAAGCGGCGCCGGAGGGCGGCGTCGGC
>DATAHD010000391.1:0-2380 GCA_036263395.1 Rhizomicrobium sp.
CGCGCCGGCTCCTGATCACTATGTTCTGCCTGCTGGCGTTCGGTGCGCAGAGCTATGTCGCGGCGACGCATATCCACGATCTGCGCCATCCGGACGGCGTTTCGGCGCTTCAATTCTCCGTGACTGCGGATGTGAAGGGCAAAGCCGCGCCGCGCAAGAACATCCCGCTGCGCGGCGATGAAGAGAACTGCCCGCTGTGCCGGGCGGTCATTCATGCGGGATCGTTCCTGTTCCCGTCGCTTCTGGTTCTCGAGCTGCCGGGCGACGGCGTTGTTGTCGCCGGATCGCTCGCGATCGTTGTGCCGCCGGCCAGTGCGCCGTCGCACATCTGGACCAGTCGCGGTCCACCGCAAGCCTAACTCCACACTCTCAAGCCGTGTGCCGTGTTCTGTGCGGGGCTAACGCCTCGCGCATCCACGCCCGCGTTTCCTTTTCCTTTTGCGGGCCCGCAAACGCGTGGCCGCGTGGAGTTTCGTTATGCTTCGTCATTCCCTGTTGGCGACGACCGTGCTCGGTCTCGCCGTTTCGCCTGCGTTTGCCGACAACACCAATTCCAAGGGCCACGTCGAGACCGTGGTCGTCACCGCCTCTCCCATCGCCGAAAAACCGGATCGCTTCGCCACCATCGTCACGCAGATCGATCGCAGCGATATCCTGAAGAAAGGCGGCGACAGCCTGACCGATGCGCTGAAAGACGTGCCTGGTGTTGCGGGCACGGAGTTCGCGCCGGGCGCCAGCCGGCCGGTGATCCGCGGCTTCGATGCCAATCGCGTGCGTATCCTTGAAGATGGCGTCGGCAGTTTCGATGTCTCCGACATCGGGCCCGATCATGGTGTGCCGATCGATCCGCTGGCGGCGCAGCGCATCGAGGTGGTGCGCGGCGCGGCGACGTTGCGCTATGGCAGCCAGGCGATCGGCGGCGTGGTGAACGTGATCAACGATCGCGTGCCGACGATCCTGCCCGACAACGCGTTCAGCGGCGATGCGACCGTCGGCTATGACAGCAATGCCAACACGCGTGAGACATCGGTGCTGATGGACGGCGCGGTGGGCAATTTCGCGCTGCATGCCGACGGTTTCTTCCGGCAGGCGGACAACTACCACACGCCGCTGGGCGTGCAGGCGAACTCTGCGTTCAAGGGTGACGGGATGTCGCTGGGCGGATCGTATTTCTTCACGCCCGACACGCACACGGGTTTGGCGGTGATGCACTACGACGCCAAGTACGGCATCCCCAGCGACGACACGCATATCGACATGGGGCAGACGAAAGTGCTGTCGCGCACATCCATCGATATCGATAACGGTGCGTTCCAGACGCTGAATATCGATGCGGGTTATGCGGGATATCGACATGCCGAGATCGATCCGGCGGGTGTGGTGGGCGACACGTTCCTCGATCACGAGTGGGACAGCCGCGCCGAGGCGATCTTTGGGCCGTTGAGTTTCCTCTCCGCGTCGTCGCTGGGCGTGCAGTATCAGGACCGCCGCTTCTCGGGCACCGGTGAAGCAATTGATTATCTGGACCCGACCCACACCAAGACGGCGGCGGGCTTTGCCTTCGGCGAGGCACAGCTTGCGCCGTTCGCGACGATGCAGTTCGGGGCGCGGCTGGAGAATGTCGACATTAGCGGCACACCGGCGAGTGGCCTCTTCACCCGGCGGTCGTACACACCGGTCAGCGGATCAGCGGGCATTCTGTTCGATGTCTCGGACGCGTGGAAGATCGGCGTCACCGCCTCGAGCGCAGCACGTGCCCCGGCGCAGACCGAGCTCTTCGCGCACGGCCCGCACGATGGGCCCGACACGTTCGAGACCGGCGATCCGACGCTGAAGGAAGAGCGCGCGAATTCGCTGGAGGGATCGCTGCGCTACAAGGTGGGCGACACGCGGTTCGAAGGATCGCTGTGGGGCACGCGGTTCGACAACTACATCTATGGCGATCTGACGGGACGGACCTGCGACGACACCGGAACGTGCATGGTGGGACCGGGGCTCGATCTGCTCGAGCTGCTCTACAAACAGCGCGGTGCGGTGTTCTGGGGCGCCGAGGGCAAGGGCGATGTCGGGTTGTATGACAACGAAACGGGTGTGCTGAGCCTCGACCTTCTCGCCGATCTGGTGCGGGCGGACTTCACCAATGGCGGCGGGCCAGTGCCGCGCATCGCGCCGTGGCGCGTGGGCAGTGGCCTCAGCTGGGGCAGCGACGCGTTCGATGCGGGCTTTCTGGTCAGCTATGTCGGGGCGCGCACCGACACGGCGGCATTCGAGACGCCGACCGCAGGCTATACCAATGTCGATGCCCAGATCGCGTGGCGGCCGTTCGAGGACAAACCGAACCTGGAGTTCGCCGTCGTCGGCCACAATCTGACCGACACGG
>DATAHD010000392.1:0-4804 GCA_036263395.1 Rhizomicrobium sp.
ATCATCGGCGCGGTGCTTGCCCCGATCGTCAGCCGCACCATGGGCAAGAAGAAGGGCGCGATCGTCATCGGCCTCGTTGCCTTCCTCGGCTCGCCGCTGCCCGTCGTGCTGCGCCTCGTCGATATCCTGCCGCCAGAGCCGACACCGTTCGTATTCTGGTTCGTCTTCACCGCCACGTTGATCGATGTCGGCCTCATCATCTGCTTCCAGATCCTCTCCGGCGCGATGATGGCGGATCTGGTCGAGCAGTCAGAGGTGAAAACCGGCCGCCGCTCCGAAGGCATCTTCTTCGCCGCCTCCGCCTTCATCCGCAAAGTCGTCGGCGGCCTCGGCCTCATCACCGCGACCTTCGTGCTGACGATGGCGGGCCTGAAAGCCGGTGCCGACCCGACCCAGGTGTCGGCCGACACCGTCTGGCGCCTCGGCGCCTTCTATGTGCCGACCATCCTGTCGCTCTGGCTGACGATGCTCGCGATCATGGGCTTCTACAGCCTCAGCCGCGAAGGCCATGAGGAGAACCTGCGCACCCTCGCCGAAAAGGAAAAAGCCTTGCGGTCCTAGATGACATCGACGCAACCTCGGCCGCGGCCGCGCGTTGAGTTACCGCTGGAACGCCGCACCGCTTTCGAGGGCACTTGTGAGCACTGCGCCGATCTTCTGCATCCTGAACGCCGGCGCCCATTCCGACGCGGCGGAGAAACGCCGCGATGAGCTTGCGGACCTCTTCGCCAAGCAGGGCCAGACGGTCGAAATCCTCGTGGCCAAAAGCGGCGATCAGATCATCTCACTCACGCAAAAAGCGTTGTCGCAGAACTGCTCCCTGCTGATCGCCGGTGGGGGTGACGGCACCATGAACGCGGTGGCGTCACAACTTGTCGGCACCGACACGCCGATGGGCGTCCTGCCGCTCGGCACCCTCAACCACTTCGCCAAAGACCTCGGCATCCCGCTGAAGCTGGAGGACGCCGTCGCCAATGTCTTCGCCGGCACGCGGCAGGCGGTCGATGTCGGCAAGGTGCACGACCGCATCTTCCTCAACAACTCCAGCATCGGCCTCTATCCCGGCATCGTCGTGCAGCGCGAAACCCTGCAGCGCGATGGCGCCAGCAAATGGCCCGCGTTCGGACAGGCGCTGATCTATGCGTTGTGGCGCTACTCCTCGCTGCGCGTGCGGCTCGATCTCGGCAACGAAACGCTCACGACCAAGACGCCGCTCGTCTTCATTGGCAACAACCGTTACGAAATCAAAGCGCCCTATCTCGGTCAGCGGAAATCCCTGACCGAAGGCCGCCTCTGCATCTACCAGACACCGCGTGCCTCGCGTGCCAAGCTGCTGTGGCTCGCCCTGCGCGCGCTCCTCGGCATCGCCAATATCGCCGATCTCAGCGAGCGCGATGCGACCCAGTTCTGGATCCGCGCCTCCGCCCGCCGCCTGCGCGTCGCGACCGATGGCGAGGTCATGCGGATGAAAACCCCATTGCACTACCGCATCCTGCCGCGCTCGCTGCACGTTATCGTACCGGTTCCCGAATAGGCGCCTGCATGCGCACCGTGGTGCACATTTCCGATCTGCATTTCGGCCGGATAACACCGGACGTCTTGCCGCCGCTGCGCGAAACGATCCTGGCCGTAAAACCGGATGTCGTCGTCGTCTCCGGCGATCTGACCCAGCGCGCCAAGTCGCAGGAGTTCACGGAAGCCCGCGCCTTCCTCGACACCCTGCCGACGCCGCAGATCGTCGTCCCCGGCAACCACGACATTCCGCTCTACAACGTCTTCAAGCGCTGGCTCACACCGCTCCGAAACTACAAGCGCCTCATCACGTCCGATCTCGATCCCTATTTCGAAGATAACGAGATCGCGGTCGCCGGCATCAACACCGCCCGCTCCTTCGCCTTTAAGGATGGCCGTATCAACACGGATCAGACCGCCCAGTGCTGCACCTGTTTCGCGCAAACCGCGCCCGATGCCGTCCGCATCGTCGCAACGCACCATCCCTTCGCGCTCGCCGACGTCGAAGCCACGTTGGTCGGCCGCGCCGAAATGGCGATGGACAAGTTCGCCGAATGCGGCGTCGACATCATCCTCTCCGGCCACATGCATGAGAGCCACACAATCATGAGCACGGAGCGCTACAAGAAGCACGGCCGCTCCGCGCTCCTGATTCAAGCTGGCACCGCCACCTCCACGCGCCGCCGCGGCGAGGCGAACGCTTTCAACATCCTGAAAATCGACACCCCACGCCTGACCCTCGACCGCCTCGTCCTGAACGACACCGGCATCTTCGCGAAAACCCTCACGGAAACCTTCGAACGCCGCGAAACCGGTTGGGTCATCGTCTGATCTAGCGGAGCAGCGCCGCCCGATCGCCCGCTTCGATCTCCTTCAATGTGCCGCTGGAAATCCATCGCTTCCATCTCGGTCAACCCTCGCTGCGCTCTAGGCGAGTCGCGCCTGTCTCGCGCATACTGTCGCCATGACACATATCCTCTCCTTCCAGGCCCATCCCGACGATCTTGAAATGCTCGCCGCTGGCACGCTCGCACTGCTGGCCGCTAGGGGCCATCGCGTCACGGTAGTGACGATGACGGCCGGTGATTATGGCTCCGCGGTAATGCAACCGGACGAAACCGCAGCCACCCGCCGCCGCGAGGCCGCAAACGCCGCCGCACTGATCGGCGCTGCCTATGAGTGCGCCAATATCCCTGATCTTGGCGTCTTCAACGACGATCCGACTCGCCGTGTCGCTGTTGAGATGATCCGCAAGCACGCGCCCGACATTGTGCTCACCGCATCGCCGGCCGATTATCACCCAGATCACGAAGCGACCAGCGTGCTGGTGCGCGACGCCTGTTTCGCGGTCTCGGTCCCGAACTACAAAACCGGCCCATCACCTGCGATGGCCGGCATTCCACATCTCTACTATCTGGATCCGATCGGTGGCCGCGAGCGGGACGGCACACGGGTGCAGCCGAATTTTGCCGTGGATGTCGGAGGCTATCTCGAAACAAAGCGCAAGATGCTCGCTTGCCACGAGAGCCAGTTCGCCTGGGTCGCGAAACAGCATGCGATCGACGAATACATGCAGTCGATGATCGACTGGACCGCGACGCGCGGCAAAAGCTTCGGCGTTCCCTACGCCGAGGGCTTCCGCCAGTATCGCCACCATCCCTATCCCAACACGCCGCTGCTGCAGGAGCTGGTCGGCGACGCGCTGCTCACCACGCCCGCTGTATGAAGGTCGAAGGCTCGCTCGCCGGCTACAAGGCCGCCGCCAAACTCTACAACGCGCTGATGACCGGCCTTGTGCTCACGCTCGTCACGCGCGAGAGCGAAGAGGCGGCGCGCGACTTCGTCTTCGCCCATTTCCGCCGTCAGCATCTGGAGAAGTTCAAGGACGGTCTCGCCAAGCTCGGCCTCGACACACTGCCCAATGCTGTCGCCTGCGCGCAATATCACTATTTCTCCAATGCGCTTGGCGGCGTGCGCACCGAATACATGGCGGAGTCAGACCGCAAAGCCTGGGTCCGCTATCCGCCGCCGCGCTGGATCTGGCAGGGTGCCGCGATCTGCGCCGTCCCGCGCAGCGTGAACGAGGCGATGCTGCACGGCTGGCACGGCCACAATGGTGTGACCCTCGGCAACCCGCGCCTCGGCTTCGTCTGCACCGGCGAAACCGTCAACGGCGATCCTGGCCTCGAAGGCTACTATTATGAGTACGACCACGAGCTCGCGCCGGAAGAACGCGTCCGCTTCGCCTTCGACGAACGCGCCCCGCGTTTCGATCCTGCAAAGGCACCCAAACTCGATTCCGCCAACTGGCCGGAGGAGCGTCTCAAGAAGGTCGAACGCTCCTACGCGATGGAATACGTCCGTTCGCTGATTCCCGCGCTCGAAAGCGTCATGGGCAGCGCTGGCTTCGCGCACCTGGCACGCGCCGCTCGCCTCATCGGCCTGCAAACCTACGCCGACATTGCCGATCTCTTTGCGGTGACAGACGACAGCGCCGAAAGCTTCGCTCACCTGCTCGCATCGCTCGCCGCGTCGCAAGGCGAAACCGTCACCCGCGACGGCACCACCATCCACCAATCCGGCTTTCGCCTGCTGAGCGGCGTCCCGATCGAAGACGCACACGCGGCCTTCGCCGCCTGGAACACACTCTGGCAAGCCATGCTCGCCGTCCACAACCGCGATCTGACCCTTGTCACCGAGCGCAGCAGCGAAGGCATCGTCTGGCGCGTAACAGGCTAGTTGCCGATGTTGGCTTTCAGAAAGCTCTCGACCTCGGTCAGCATCGTGATACGCGTCGCTTCCAGCGTGAAATAATGGTCGTCGCTGTCGAATTTCACGTATTTCACGGACTTGCCCGCCCGCAATAGCGCGGTGTTCATGTCGTTGCTGTGCTCCACCGGCACGGTCGTGTCCTTTTTACCGTGCAACAGAAGGATCGGGCACCGCACTTGATCGGCATGCAGCACGGGCGACGTCGCATCGAGCCGCGCTTCATCGCCATACCGAAGGCCCAGTCGTGCCGTCATGAACTGGTTGTCGAACGTCGTGCCCCACGGAACAGTCGATGTGAGAAGCATCCGAAGATCGGAAACGCCCGCGACGCTGACCGCGCACGCGTACAGGTCGGGCGACAGCGTGGCACCGGCCAGCGCGGCATAGCCGCCATAGCTTGCACCCACGATGCAAACACGTTTGGGATCGGCAATGCCGTCGGCAACCAGCTTGCGGACGCCGTCGCTGACATCGTCCTGCATCTTGAGGCCCCATTGCCGATAGCCCGCTCGGGTGAACG
>DATAHD010000393.1:0-7432 GCA_036263395.1 Rhizomicrobium sp.
AGCCTCGGTCGAGTTCCATCCGAAACTTACGCGTAGAGCGCGGGCGGCCATGTCATCGGCGACATTCATCGCCTTCAGCACGTGCGAGGTTTTCACCTTGCCGGACGAGCATGCAGCGCCGGAGCTGACCATCACGCCATCAAGGTCGAGCGCCATCAGCGCGGTCTCTGCGGTGATTTCCGGCAACGCAAAATTCGAGGTGTTGGCGAGGCGATCCGCCTTTGCGCCGAACACGGTCACGCCAAGTTTTGTCATATCTCTTTCAAAGCGGTCGCGCAGCACCGCCGTCGGCAGGTTTGCTTTTGCAGCGGCTGCGGCCGCACCGAAGCCGGCAACGCCAATCACATTCTCGGTGCCGGCACGATGATTACGCTCCTGCCCGCCGCCGAGCACCTGCGCTGCGAACGGTGTGCCTTCGCGCACGATCAAGGCGCCGACGCCCTGTGGTCCGCCGATCTTGTGCGACGACAGCGAGAGGTAGTCGGCATCGATATTCAGTTCGATCTTCCCGGCGGCCTGGATGGCGTCGACCAGCAGCAGCGCATTCGCGTCTTTGGCAAGGCGTGCGATTTCAGCGACCGGCTGAATCACGCCGGTTTCGTTGTTTGCGGCCTGCGCCGCAATCAAGGTGCGGCCCTTGCCTTCGCGCAGCATCACGCGCAGCGCTTCGGTGTCGATCGCGCCGTCCGCCGTCACAGGAATGGTGGCGATACGCAGCCCGGCAACACGCTCCGCCAGCGCATGCGCGTTGGCGAGCACCGAGTCATGCTCGATGGCCGACACGAACAGACGCGTGAAGCGATCATCCTGATCGATGGCGCCATAGATCGCGCCGGACAGCGCCGAGGCATTCGCCTCGGTGCCACCGCTGGTGAAGATCACATCCTGCGGCCGCGCGTTCGCCAAGGCAGCGACCTGCTCCCGCGCCTTCTCAATAAGGGCGCGGGCGGCGCGGCCGGCCGCGTGGATGGAGGACGGGTTACCGCCGATCTCCATCGCACGCTCCATGGCGGCGCGAGCCTCAGGTCGCAAAGGCGACGTGGCGTTGTGATCCAGATACGTCATCGGGTGAATGGATCAGGCGGCTTCGCGTTCGTCGTCGCCGCCACCGTTCGCCGGGGCGCAGGGCTGAGCGCGGCCAAGGACGCGCTTCTCCACCACATCGGCGAGCGACACGCCCGACAGGAAGACGTGGATCTGACGACCCAGCTCTTCCCACAGATCGTGCGTCACGCAGCGGGCGCCTGTGCCGGTGCAGCCTTTGACTTCACCCGGCTTGCAGCGCGTCGCGGCGATCGGCTCGTCGACGGCGAGGATGATGTCGGAGATGCGCATCTCGTTCGACGGGCGGCTCAGACGGTAGCCACCGCCGGGACCGCGGACGCTGGACACGAGGCCGGCGCGGCGGAGCTTGGCGAAGAGCTGCTCGAGATAAGAGAGGGAAATCTCCTGGCGGCCGGAAATTTCGGCCAGGGAAACGGGTCTGGAATTGGCGCTGTGCTTGGCGAGGTCGGCCATCGCCATCACGGCATAACGTCCTTTGGTGCTGAGTCTCATGGTGCACTCCTTTTGCCGGGTGCGCGGTTTTCCTTGCTTTTCGGGGGGCCCGATGTGTTAACAAGCGGGCCGAGCAGGGTGCGCCCGGCGTTCTTACTGCGCTGCATATAGATTTCCCGAGTATGATGGTCAAGTAATCGGGACGCATAGCGGGAATGAAAATTCAAGTGTCTGGTATCGTTGGATTTTTCAGGACGTCGCTGGTGTCAAAGCCCTATTTCGTTGATCCCTTTTCCGCCTATCGCAAGGACGCACCAGCCCATGCCTGAGATCATTCTTCCCGGCCCCGCCGGCCGTATCGAGGTGCGTTATCAGCGGCAGAAGCAGCCCGGGGCGCCGATGGCGCTGGTGCTGCACCCGCATCCGCAGTTCGGCGGCACAATGAACAACCCGCTGGTCTACGACCTCTTCCACATGTTCCACGGCATGGGCTGCACCACGGTGCGGTTCAATTTCCGGGGCGTGGGACGCAGCCAGGGAACCTTCGACTCCGGCGCGGGCGAGTTGTCCGATGCGGCGGCGGTGCTCGACTGGATGAACACGCTCTATCCCAACCCCTCCTTCGTGTGGGTGTGCGGTATCTCGTTCGGTGCCTGGATCGGGATGCAGCTGCTCATGCGGCGGCCGGAGATCACCGGCTTTGTTTCCATCGCGCCGCCGGCAAGCATGTATGACTTCGCCTTCCTCGCCCCCTGCCCGGCTTCGGGCATCATGGTGCACGGCACGCGCGATCAGGTCGTGCCGGAAGTCGATGTGCAGAAGCTGGTCGATCGTCTCTCGGCACAGCGCGGCATCAAGATCACCTACGACAAGATCGAAGGCGCCAACCACTTCTTCGACAAGCACGAGGCCGACGTCGTCGAGTCCGTGAAGGCATATGTGTCGAAGACGATGGGTGTGAAAGCGCCCGGCGGCGAAGACGAGTAGGTCTCAAATCTTTCTGTGAAACTGGCCGCCGGTCATCGGCTGCTGCACGCCTGTCGTTGTCGGCAGGCTGAGCGGCAGGACTTTGCGGGCGCGTACGGCGAGATAGGCGAAGGCTTCGGCTTCGATGAAGTCGCCACGCCAGCCGGCATCTTCGGCCGCTAGAACCGGTGCGTTCACGCGCTTTCTGAGTTCGTCCATCAGCGCCGGATTGAGGCGGCCGCCGCCGCAGACGATCCAGAGATTGGCAGGCTCCGGGAAGTGCTCGCGCGACCGTGCAAGCGAAGCGGCGGTGAAGGCGGTGAGCGTGGCGGCACCGTCTTCGGGTGAGAGACCTTTCACGGCATCGACGCTGAAATCCATGCGATCCAGCGATTTGGGTGGCTTGCGGTCGAAGAATGGGTTTTGCAGCATCGTGTTCAGCACGTCGTCGTTCACGCGGCCTTTGCGAGCGAGGATGCCGTCTTCATCGACGGCCTTGCCGGTGTGGGTCTGCGCCCAATCATCGATCGGCGCGTTGCCTGGGCCGGTGTCGAAAGCGAGGATCGTTTCACCGACATAAGTGACGTTGGCGACGCCGCCTATGTTCACGATCACGACCGGTCGGTCCCGCTTGCGCGCCGCCTGCACCAGCGCCGCGTGATAGAGCGGCACCAGCGGCGCGCCCTGCCCGCCAGCCTTCACATCGGCACTGCGGAAGTCGTTCACCACGTCGATGCCGGTGAGACGAGCTAGCATGGCGCCGTCACCGATCTGCCATGTGAGCCGCTGCTCCGGGCGGTGCAGGATCGACTGGCCGTGATAGCCGATCAGCGCGACATCGCGTGGCGCGAGACCTACCTTTTTCAGGAGCCGATTGACGGCTTCGGCGTGGGCCTCGGTGCTGCGGCGTTCGGCTTCGCGGATGGAGAACGGGATCGGGCTGCCCTGCCCGACCTTCAACGCCTCGTCGATGACGCTGCGGAGCATCCCGCGGGTTTCCGGATCATATGGCAAGGTGAGCGCAGGACCGGGCACGGCGAGGCCTTCGCCATCGGTGTCGAGCAGGGCGGCATCAATGCCGTCCAGCGACGTTCCGCTCATCAAACCAATGACTTTCTGGACTTCCGCCATCCGTGTTACACACCCGGCCCGTTTCTCGCTGACGAGAAACTAACCTCCAACAAAGAAGAGTGTCATGTCACCCGCGCCGCAGTTCCGCTCCGACTTCCTCCGCACGTTTGTGGAGCGTGGGGCGTATTATGCGTGCTCTGAGCCGTGGGAAGAGCTGGACGAGCTGTTCCGCACCACGCGCGTGACCGCCTATATCGGGTTCGACTGCACCGCCAAGTCGATGCACATCGGCAATTTGGTGCAACTGATGACGTTGCGCCGGCTGCAGCAGGCAGGGCATCGCCCCATTCTGCTGATGGGCGGCGGCACGACCAAGGCAGGCGATCCGTCCGGCAAGGACGAGATGCGCAAGATCCTGACGCCGGAGCAGATCGACGAAAACAAGCAGAGCATGGTTGCCGGTGTGCGCCACCTGCTGAAATTCGGCGACGGGCCGAGCGATGCGATCATGGTCGACAACGCCGAGTGGCTCGACAAGCTCGAGTACATTCCGTTCCTTCGCGAGATCGGCCGGCACTTCTCGGTCAATCGCATGCTGACGATGGACAGTGTGAAGCTGCGCCTCGAGCGCGAGCAGCCGATGTCGTTTCTCGAGTTCAACTACTCGCTGATGCAGGCCTACGACTATGTCGAGCTGAACAAGCGTTATGGCTGCCGCTTGCAGTCGTGCGGTTCGGATCAGTGGGGCAATGTCGTCTCCGGTATCGAACTCGGTCGCCGCATGGGGACCGAGCAGCTGTTCGCACTGTCGACGCCGCTGATCACCACGGCGTCGGGCGCGAAGATGGGCAAGTCGGTCTCGGGCGCCGTCTGGCTGAACAAAGAGATGCGTAGCGTCTACGACTACTGGCAGTTCTGGCGGAACACGGAAGACGGCGACGTCGGCAAGTTCATGCGCCTGTTCACCGACATGCCGCTGGACGAGATCCAGCGACTGGAGTCGCTGCAAGGCGCAGAGCTGAACGAAGCAAAGAAGATCCTCGCCACCGAAGCGACGGCGGTACTGCACGGACGTGCGGCTGCCGACGAAGCGGCGGAGACGGCGCGGCGCACGTTCGAGGAAGGCGGCATCGCGGCCGGCCTCCCGACGTTCGAGATCGCCAAGTCGGCGTTCCCGATCGCGCTCACCACCCTGGCGGCGCAGGCCAAGCTCACCGCATCGGCGAGCGAAGCCCGGCGCTTCATTGAAGGCGGCGGCTTCCGCATGAACGACGCACCGATCGGCGAAGTGAAAGCGATTGCGACGCTGAACGATGTGACAGGCGACGGCGTGATCAAGCTCTCCATCGGCAAGAAGAAGCACCTGCTGGTGAAGCCGGTTTAGTCGTCGTCTTTGGATTTCGTGGGCGCAGCCGGTGGAGACGCCGGCTGCGTTTGCGTTTGAGCCTGCGGCAACTGGCTGGACTGCGCGCTTTCCGGCACGCGGCCTTCGAAGATACGGCGGAAGATGCCTGGCGTCAGGATCGAGAGCGGGTTGACGCTGATATTAGGTTCGTCGGCGGCGCCCTGTGCGGTGTAGGTCATGCCGAACACGCCCTCGCCTTTCTTCGAAACAAGCAGGTTTCCCAGTACCGGGATAGCGCCGAGGATGCTGTTGATGCCGAAGATCGGGACCAACGAGCCCTTCAGCGCGAGCTTGTTGTTGGGCCGGTCGTAGTAGCCGTCCGCCGTCATGCCGGTTGCACCGCCGGCGGCACGAGCGTCGCGAATGTTGATGATGCCGTTTCGCGACGCGAACGGGATCGTGGCCTTGTCGAATTCGATGCCGCGGTTGCCCATCAGGTTGGCGAGGCCAGTGAGCGAGCCGGCGGAGAACAGGCGCGTCAGGAACGGCTGATTGACGACGTGAAAGTCGGTGATGGTCGCGGTGCCCGAGAAGTCCGCACCGCCGGCGGCGGGGCGATGCCCGACATCGGCGCGGCCGGGCAGGACCGCGGCGACGTTGAGGTTGCCGCCTTTCATACTCGTGAAGCCGAAGAGGCCTTGTAGAAGGAGGCCGGTATCATCCGTGGTCAGCACGATCTTGCGGCCACCGTCGCCCGCCACGATGCTTCCCGAGAGCTTGCCGGACTTTCCAAGCGTGCCGTCAAGCGCCAGGGTCTGCGGACGATCGCCATAGCCGGTGATGTCGAGCGTGAACGGGCTGATCGTCACGTTGTTGCGCAGCGCGAGGTGATCGACCTTCGCACTGATGTGGAACGGCGTGTTGTCTTCCTCCTGCGGCGCACCCGGCTGGTTCGGGGTCGTGACATCGTTGGCACCCTTGCGGCCGATCTTCGTGCCGTCGAGCGTGCGGCCACGCACGGAGATGTCCGTGCCGCCGTTCGCCATGCGCGTATAGATGAAGCTGAAGTCGTTGGTCGGTCCCGCATGCACGGTCGGGAAAAAGACCGAGGTGAGGTCGCCGTCCTTGTTGAAGCTGGCGCCGCCGGTTGCGTCGATGCCCCCGCCGGTGATGCGCATGGTCTCCGCCTGGATGACGGTGTCGCCGATGAAGGTCGCCGAGACGAGCGCCGTTCCAGGTGTGCCGACAGGCTTGCCGATGCCGAGATAGTCGACACCGACGGCCGCGGTGGAGAGGTCCATCGTCATCTGAGCTTTGCGCAGCTGACCGTGTGCGCCGTCGAGCACGGCGGAGATATTGACCGGGCCTTTCAGGTAGTCGCCCGAGTGAAAGCCGAGGGCTTCGCGTGCTGCGTCAGTGAGTGGGCCACGCACGAGGATGTGCGACGACAGTCCGTCCTTGCCAGCTTTGAATCCTTCGGTCCAGTTAAGGGCCATGCGCGAGCCAAGCAGCATGACGTTGCCGACAGCGGTGAGATGATCGTTGTCGATGGTGAGATCGACGTCGCCCTGCGTGATGCGCAGCTTGTCGGTGATCGAGACGGCGAGGTTCTTCATCGACGACTTGATTCCGATCTTGATGTCGTCGTCGCTGGCGTCGTTGCGGGTCGGCACCTTGAAGGCGATGTCGAGACCGGCGGTGCCGGTCGTCGTCTTCGGATTGATGTGGAACCGGGTTGCGTAGTGCAGCGGGTCCATGTCGATCAGCGTGAGAATGTCTGGGAGCGGCCCAACGCCGTGCGCGTCGATCTCCGCGATGTTGTTGTCGGCGTGCAGCTCTGGAATGACGACTTTGCCACCGCTCAGTATCAGTGAACCGATGCGGCCGCTTTTCACATCAGCGGAGAAGGTGTCACCGGTCAGCGTGATAACGCCGGCGACGTTGGTCATCGGCGTGAGCTTGTGGAAGTAGCTCATCGTCACGTCCGTAAGGGGCATCGTCACGTTGACGGCCTGCTCCGGCATGATCGGCGCGTCGATGGCACCGACCGGGATATGAACCTGCGCGGTGAGCGGGCCGACGCGGCCGGCCTTCATGTTGGTGTTCGCCCACTCCCACGCACCCGACGCGACGGCGCGCGGCCAGTAGACGAGCAGTTCGCGTACGCCGAGCGGGGCGATGGTCGCCGTTGCGTCGATGGCCGGCGATGCGTCGCCTGCACGGGTGACTTTGCCGGCAGCGGTGAGCGTGAACGGGCCGCCAGCGATGTTCAGATGTTCGACGGTGATCTGATCCAGCGTGGCATCGTAGCTGGCGCGGAGCGATGCGGTGGAGAGCTTGAACGGCTGGAGGAATATCCCCGGCATGTTGACCGCGATCTTGTCGATCGCGAGATCCGCGCCGACGCGGGCGAGTTTGCCGTCCGCGTCGCGCGCGAAATCGATGCGGCCATTGCCATGCGCAGACGCGCCGTCGCTGCTGAGCTGCATGTCGTCGATCAGGACGCGGTTCGATGGGGCATCGAACTTGCCAACCGCCTTGATCTGTTTGACG
>DATAHD010000394.1:0-13328 GCA_036263395.1 Rhizomicrobium sp.
GCATCGATGGCGACCGATCCGACATAGCCGCGAAAGCTCGCCTCGCCCTCCGGCATCGGCAGCGGCTCGAGTTCTTTGCCAAGCTCCAGCACCGCCATCACCGGCCGCGGCAACGACAGATCCTGATCCTGCATTCCGATCGCGATGGTCGTGCCATTCGGCGCGACGGCGAAGTGGCGAAGCGACAGCGTTGCGAGATCGGGTCGCAGCTTGTGGCGCGCGAGCAGCGTGCCGCTCCGCGGATCGATCTCGAGCACCGCACTGTCGATGCCGCCGGCGTTGAAGGCCGGGCCGCCAACACTGCCATCGTTGATGAGACCGCCGAGCGCGACGACCAGGCGCGAGCCGCCGCCCGCCATGTGCATCTCATGCGGCTCGATGCCGGGCGGATGCCAGACATCGACGACCCGGCCCGTTGCCGGATCGCGTACCGCGATGGCAGCGGCGGTGTTCGAAGCATCGAACTCGCTGTTGAAGAGGCGCTTGCCATCGGGCGTGATCGCGGCGTGTCCGGCAAAGCGCTGGCCCGGCGCGGGATCGAGCACGACGGCGGGCGCCTCGATATCACTGGGACGGACGATGGCGGAGAACAGGCCCGGCCGGCGACCGACGATGATGGCGCGGCCATCCGGCATCTCGGCCGGCGCGTGGCCGCGGCACGGCAATGCGAACGGTTTCGTCGTATCCGCGCGCCACAGCGCACCGGCGTCCTGGCCGTTGGACTTCACGGCACTGAGCAGGCTCGGCGAAGGGACATCCGCTTTCACTGCGCTTGTAAGCGACAACGCTGTCACCGCAGTGGCACCGGCCAGAAAATCGCGTCGCGTGACCATGCCGTGTTCCTGAGCTATCGCGGGAGAAGAAAGGCGATGAGTTGGGCGCGTTCGTCGGGCGCCAATCGCGCGTAGCGGCGGCGTGAAGCATCGGCCTCGCCGCCATGCCAGCGCACCGCCTCGTCGATGCTGCGGGCGCGCCCATCGTGGAGCAGCCCGCCGGACTCGAGCGCGCCGCGAAGATTCCACAACGGTGCCGTCCGCCATTCCGACGATTGCGCCGCGCCCTCCGCGATGCCGTCATCGAGGCCGCGGCCCATGTCGTGCAGCAGGAGGTCGGAGTAGGCGTGCAGATCGCGACCTGATGCGTCGTGCAACGATGCATGACATTCGGCGCAACCGCTGCGCACGAAGGCGTCATAACCCGGACCGTTAGGTTGCGGGCCTTGTGGCGCGGCGATGCTCTTCAGATAGAACACGAGCAGCGCGCGCGAGACGTCCGGCACTTCGAAGTGCGCCGGTGCCGCGGACCAGCCGGGCTCACTGCGCGTACCATCACCGCTGTCGCCCGGCAGGCGCGATGTCGACAGGCCCATATCGCGCGAGAGTGCGATCGCGACCTGATAGTCGAGATCGGGCGACACCGCTTTCCAGCCGAGACGGCCGATGGCCGGCTCGCCTTTCTCATTGGTCAGAGAGGCGATGCGCCCATGCGCGCTCTTCGCAGCAAGCGCATGGATTTCTGAATCCGGCACAGATGCGAGCGCTGCAGCACCTTCCAGCGCGGGCGCGCGCCGAAGACCGAGTTGTGTGTCGGCGGCGAGCGGACCGAATGCCAGCGCGGCGAGGCGAATCCGCGGCTTGCGAAGATCGGTCGCGCGATCCCAATCGAGATCGATGCGCGCCTCGGGTGTGAGCGCTGGAAGCGACGATGTCTGAATCTGCGCGCCATAGACCGGATCGCCCTGCCCCGCGTGCGAGCCAAGACGCACCACCTGCCCGCTCTGCGCACCGTGACACGCCGCACAGGTGCGCGCGTTGAACAGCGGGCCGAGACCATCGTCCGCCGTGGTCGATGCCGGGGCCGCAACCCAGGCGCGGTTGAACAGCGCGTGGCCCATCTCGGCATCGAGATCGCGCGCCACAGCAGGCGCAGCAGCAAACGCCATCGTTGCGGCGAAGATCAGGAGACGTCGAACCATCCCATCATCCCCGCTTCCTGATGTTCGACGATGTGGCAGTGGATCATCCACCGCCCCGGATTGTCCGCGACGAACGCCACCGTCACGCGCTCGTTCGGCATGACAAGGATCGTGTCCGCCCAATGCGGCGGCCGCTGCAGCCGAGTCGAACTGAGAAAGCGCATCGTGTGGCCGTGGACGTGCAACGGATGCGCATGCGGCGTCGCATTGAACAATTCGAACACGATGCTCGCGCCGCGGCGGAACGAAAACAGCGGCGGCGGGAGGCGTTCGTGTCCACCCGCGGGCCACGACTGGCCGTTCAGCGTCCACAAAGATGTGCCGGCGAGACACAGCGAGTCCGTGGGATCGAATGTCCGGCCGTCGGAGAACACAATCGGCTTGAGCTCCGGCACCGGCGCATCAAGGCCAACACCCGCGCCAAGCTCGAGCTGACAGTGCTGCGCGCGCGCCAGATCGGGCTCCGGCAGTTGCGCCCGCAGCAGCGGTTGCCACATGCGGGAGCGCTTCGCCTCGCCCTGAAAATCGAGCGTGGTCAGCGGCACTGGTGTCGCGGCCTGATAGTCGGAGACAGTGGCGGTGCCGCTGTCCCGCGTGCGCACCGCAAGGTCGAGCCGCATCGCCGGACCAAGCCGCCAACCATCCAGCGCAAACGGCATCACCGCATTGCCATCGATCGCGATGACATGCGCTTCGGCGCCATCGATGCGGATGTTCGCAATGCGCGTCGGGTCGATATTGACCAGCCGCAGCCGGACATTCGCGTTGCGCGGCAGGGTGTAGCGCGGCGTGACGAGCCCGTTCACCGTCCGCAGGGTGCCATAAGTGCCGGCGCGGCTGGTGCCTTCGAGCGTGGTGAATGGCAGATACGCGCCGCTGTCGTCGATGCGCCAGTCTTTCAGGACCAATGCGAGGTCGTCATCGAACGGTTCGCGCGTGTCGCCATCGACGATCAGCACACCGACAAGGCCGCGGCCCACCTGCTCCGACGTCGCGCAATGGGGATGAAAGAAGAAGGTGCCCGCATCCGGCGGCGCGAAACTGTACGCGAACGTCTCGCCGGTCTGCACCGGTGATTGTGTCAGATACGGTACCCCGTCCATCGCGTTGGCGACGCGGACGCCGTGCCAGTGCACCGAGGTGTGCTCCGGCAACGTGTTGTGAAGGGCGATGTTGGCCGTCTCGCCGCGCTGCATCCGCAGCACCGGAAACAGCGTGCCGTCATAACTCCAAATCGGAGTCTTCACACCGCTCGCGACAAGCTGCGCCGAGCCTGTCTCTGCCGTGAGTGTGAACGGCGTGCGCCCGATGACATTTTCTTTGAGCCGCAGTGCCTCGCTGTCACCGCGCCCAACACCACTACCACCCGCCCATGCACCAATAAGACCGGCACCGCCCGCCTGTAAAATGCGTCTGCGGTCCAGCCTTGGCATCACGGCGCTTTCGCACTCTTGAAGGCGTCGGACTTGCCGGTGTCGATATGCGTGCCGAGCGCGGCAACCACGCCTTCGATGGCGCGCGTCTGGGCGGTCAGCGCCGCGATGCCGTCCTGCACCAGCTTGTTGCCCTCCACGTTGCCGCTCGCGATCATCTGGTCGTAGGCCATCGTTCCACTGTCGGCCGTCTTCTTGATCTTGCCGAGCGCTGCGTCGGTGGCCGCAAGCGCCGCGTCCATGCGCGCTGCCGCGGCCGGGTTCTTCGCCTGCACATAATCGCGCAGCGATGCGACTGTCGTCATCTTGCCATCGCTCGCCGTATGCGTGCCGCGCCAGATGCCGGCGATGCCGACCTCGTCATAATAGATGGCGTTGTGCGTGTTGTCGGAGAAGCAATCCTGCTCCTCCTCCGGATCATGCAGCATCAGGCCAAGCTTCATCCGCTCGCCCGCCATCTCGCCGAAGCTGAGACTGCCAAGGCCGGTGAGGATCGCGGCGAAACCGTCGGCGCCCTTGCCCTCGAACTCCTTGCGCGCCGCACCGCCCTTGCCCCAATCCGCCGTCATCTCCGCGAGATCGGCAACGAGCAACGCCGCCGCATGCTTCAGATAGGCCGCGCGCCGGTCGCAATTGCCGTGCGTGCAATGCGCGAGGTCGTAGTCGCTCGCCGGACGCTCACCCGCACCCGGTCCCGTGCCGTGCAGATCCTGTCCCCACAGCAGAAACTCGATCGCGTGATAGCCCGTCGCAACATTTGCCGTCGCGCCCGCTGCACCCTGCAGGCGGCGCAGCAGCGCATCGTCGATCTTCGCCACCGCCACTTCATCGGCATCAATGCGAATCTTCCTCGCCGCAAGCACATTCGCGGCATAGAGCGGGTTCTCCTGCGAGGCCGTGCCGTACTTCGGCGCCACGTAATCGATCAGCCCTTCATCGACCGGCCAGGAATTGACCTTCGGCTCCCACGCATCGACCGTCTCATTGCCGAAGCGAAAGCCCTCCGTCTGCATGTAGCTAACCCGCGCCGCCTTCCACGCGGTACGTGCCGCTGTAAGCAACTGCTCATCGGGATGGGCGAGAAAATCGTCTATGGATGTTTGCAGCGCGCGCGCGCCGGTCAGCGCATCGCCATATGCGGCCTCGGCAAGATCGGGATATTGCTGTAACGCCTCGGGCTGTGATTGCGCGGCGGCTTCTTTGCCAACGAGCAACACGCACAGCAGAATCACCGATAGTGTTTTCGCGCTACGCATCGCAGCCCCACCGCATGACCGTCTCTTTTGCGCGGTTGCGTAGTTCAGCTTCGTGACACTTCCATCGCGAACAGATGATCGACTGATGTCGTCACGCTTTACATTGAACGCCACCGCAGAAGTCCTGCAAACCGCGCCCTGTAAGCGCGACGCGTTCGCAAGTGATGGCACCTTAAGAAGTTTCTGTCGCCGCAGCCATCATTAAACTGACGACTAAGTTTTGTCTTTCTGTGCGCCCGCTGACGCAATCGGCTCCTAGCGTCCCCGCCGACGATTTGGGGGAAGCAGTCACTTCACTGCGCAAACGAATTGTCCAACCCGCTGGCGCGGATGCGCGTCTGCGGCACGCAAATCTTTTTGACCTTAAGGAGAGGCGAAAGAATGAAATCCCTGAAGAAAAAATTGGTGGCGACGGCGCTGCTCGTCAGCATTCCGGCCGCGGCCCTCGCGGCGGACGGCATCGGGCCGTTCACGAACGGCGTGTTGACTGCGAACCCGGCTGTTGGCGCGCCGGCCAACGTCGTCAGCTCCGACTTCACCGCGACCCAGGTCGTGACCGGAACGGACCCGCTTGAGAACCCGTCGGGCGTCATCACGACGTTTGGCAAGCTCTCGAACGGAACCAACACCGAGCCGGATCAGAACATCTATGTGATCATTCCGGATGGCGTGAAGGGTCCGACACCCAAGTACAACTACGGTACGCACTTCCTGTTTCAGGGCCACGAACTCTTCGCCGGCAACCAGGCTTACGTAACGCGCGTCAACCTCGACGTCACGGACCCGGCGCATCGCATCACGCTGCTCACACCGGTCGGCGGCGATGGCCTCACCCATCTGAGCAGCCTCGACGGCATCACCTACAATGCGTCCACGAAGACGTTGCTTGTGACGCAGGAAGCCAGTTCAACGACGGGCGGCGTCATTGAAGTCGATCCCAAGGTCGTCGGCAAAGTCACGACGCATTACGGCAGCATGGGCCGCTGCGGCGTTGAAGGCGTTCACGTCGACAACAAAGGCCACGTCTATCTGGTCGAAGATGCCGGCGGCACCAGCGCCAGCAACGACAAGAACAACATCAACGGCTCGGTGAAAGTTGCCAAGCAGCCCAATTCCTACGTCTACCGCTTCCTTCCGTATCAGGCGAAGAACCTGAGCGCCGGCGGCAAGCTGCAGGCACTACAGGTTTCGGTTGACGGTTCGCCGCTGACCTTCGGCGGCACGACCGCGGACCAGGTCTTCGCCGACGTGTGGTCGGGCAAGCAGCGCCTGCTTCACAGCGGCAAGAACTTCCCGACGAAGTGGGTCACGATCCATGACACCGCGACGGACGGCACGACAGACTTCGACTGCAACGCGGCGGCCCGCACGGCCGGTGCGACGCCGTTCAAGCGTCCGGAAAACGGCGTGTTCGCGCCGAACGGCAAGTACGACACGTTCTTCTTCGCGATCACCGGCGACACGAACAACCTGTCGGGTTCGGTTCCGGAACTCGCGGCGCGCGGCGCCTGGGGTGGCATCTTTGAAGTCAACTTCAAGAATGACAACGAAGGCCGGATCAAGATGATCGTTCGTGGCGATGCCGACCACAACTCGTTCGACAACGTCACCATGGGGGACAGCAACACGCTTCTCGCCTCTGAAGACCGCGGCGATACGCTGCACGACCAGCTGAACGCCCTCGACTCCATCTGGGCGTACCCGCTGAACAACCTGTCCTCGCCGCTCCGCTTGCTGGCGCAGGGCCGTGACGTCAGCGCCTCGGCTGCCGGTCTGGAAGACAACGAGCCGACGGGTATCCACGTCTCCAACGGCGGCATCACGAAGGCCGACACTGTCGGCACCGCCGGCAACCTGCCGAACGCCCGCGGCTTCTTCACCCAGCAGCATGGCGACAACACGATCTACGAACTGGTCCACAAGTAAGAACCACGTTCGCCTACCCGGTAACCCAGCGGCGCAAGCCGCTGGGTTTTCCTTTTTTGGGTAAGACACGAAGACATCGAACTCATATAGCGGAGAAGCCGCGCGCCTGACGTTCTTAGAGAGCCGCGGTCCAGTCTACCGGTCCCATTCTGTCGCTTCGCAGGAGCGATCCAGGGGCGCCGTACCTGTAGGACAGCGAGAACATCACTTCGTTTCCGTCCACGCCGGCGTTGGAAGACAGATGCTGGTAGCCAAGGTTCATCGAGAGCGGCAGTGATGTGTCGAATTGCCAGCGCAGTGCGCCACCATAGGACTGCACATCGACACCGCTGGTCGTGAGATAGGTGTAGTCCAGGCTCACTTCGACATTCCGATTGGGGTAGTAACCGACACCAGCCCCGCCATAACCGCCCGAACTGCTGAGAGCAGCCAGACCAAATATCGAACCGTCACCACCACCGCCCTTGAGCCGAAAGGTGAGCTTGGGGGCCGCGTACCATTCGGCGAACGCCCCATAACTGTTCACGCTGACGCCGCTAGAGGATTCGTGCGCGAACGTCGCCCCTAGGGTGCCGAGCGCACTGCGCCAGAACCCGCTGAATGCGCCATGGAAATCGTCGGTCGAGAACCCGCTGGATTGGGTTCGCGTCTCAGCCAGATCGAGCTGCAGGTTGAAACCCGGCAGGGCAAAGCTGATGAGGCCCTGGTTCTGCGCACCCCACGCATTCGCGCTCGTCCCAGCCGCATCGATGTATTCGTAGCCGCCGCTCAGACGATCCGAAAACACAGGCTCCGCGTTCGCCGCCGTCGTCGCCAGCAACACCGCAGACGCACATCCGAATAACGAAAATCCCCGCATACCTGCCCCACTACGCTCTCAACCAGCGGCCAACATAAGGAGCGATTCTCGCATCTACAACTGGAACGAGATACACACGAATGCAGCGCGCTACATCTTCAGTATCAAAAAACCAAAGTAGCGGTAGACCCAGAGCCAAATTAGACCGGCTGCGATGGGATAAAACATCCCAGCTCTCACGTATCGGCGAGGGATGAAGTCTTTCGCTTAGGGGGCGCTACGGGATCAGAAGACCAAAGTAGCGATAGAGGCACAGCCAAACTAGCCCCGCCGCAATGGGGTAAAACATTCCCGCTCTTACGTATCGGCGTTGGATGAAATCTTTCGCGTCGTCACCTGTGTCTCGGACTTGGATGCGTTGCATGTTGTACGGCGCGGCGTCGTCATCGGGATGAACAAGTGGATCACCGAACCACAGTGGAAATCCTTGTACAAAAATACCGACGATGAAAAAAAAATACTCCTATCTGCAGTATCCCCACCAAAGTCAAAAACACTGGCTGCTTCCGCGCGAATGAACTGCGCAATCGTACCAAAGCGGCGCGGCAGCGCAGATTACGGTTGCTTTAGAACCGCCAACTGACGTGCGACCGCCTTCCCGCTTCAGGGATTGCTGGCCAGCGAATGGGCGCATCTTCGTCTAACCAGTCGTAATCCGAATCTGCTTCGATAGACTCACAGGCCGCGCCCTTCAAAAAGTTGGCCGCGGACGCCATGCATCTAATCGGCAGGGACGTCGAAGTGTCCCACTTTCCGCGGGATAAATATTCCACCACGCAAAAAAGGCTTGAAATGTAAGGATTTATCGACGGCTTGGCGGTCCCACGGGGAGGCTAGCCTACGAGGCAAATCAACGCCTTAGCCGGTCCCACCAAGCCATTCCATTCCACCAATTCATTCCGCTTTTCAGAACCTGGGTCCCACCACATTTTGCTTAGAGGGGAGAAGCGACGCGTCATCGTCGAATACAAGATTACTGATCTTGGACGGCTGGCCACGCTCGCCAGTGATTCTACAGCGACCAAAGGATGAAAAAGAGGTGAGCGGCTCGCTGCGCTCTTCCCAAAGTTTCTGTCTCAGCCCGCCAGCATGCTGTTCGCAGATTCCCCTCAGGCGGAGCAGCATGTGACGAGCGCGCGGATCGCCGACGCCGGCGGCGGCGGCGATCAGTAGAATGTCGCTCGGCCATCGAGCACGTGCATCTGCATGCGATAGCCGTCAAACTTGGTCTCGTGCACCCAGCGGGATCCCCTGGGTGGTTCCTCTACCAATTTGCACAGCTGCGGTGGAACATACCTTGCGGGGCTGGTGGGGGGAGCTGATCGGTTCTTTGAGCGGGTTCTGGTTGGCATCTCCGCCACAACGCTTGAGGTAAGCCGACCATTCTAACACGGCGACCGGCTCACCACTGGAGTCCGGCATCCGACCGCTCGAGGGGCCCTGCTTGTGGAACCCCCGCCTGCGGTTCGTCGTTTTCCCTGAAAAGGAGGACTTAATGGCGACCAACGCACCCCCGGGAGACGGCCACCGCAACGGCGCGGTCCGCAAGCGCTCTCAGCTCCAGACCAAGGTCATGGGCGACAAGCACTGGACCAAGAGGGACAAGGAGACCGGCCAATTCATGGACCAGAAGGCCGACGACAAGAAATTCAAAGGGGTTCGTCGCGAGAAGGCGTAGGCCCTTCACTACCACAGCCTCGCGACCCAGAAGCGCCGGCCTCTCCTTCGGGCCGGCGCTCGCTTTTCGGAAAGCCAAGCCGTGCCGTATCAGGACGCTGACAGCTGGCATAGCCGAAACGGGGGAGAGTTCTCCGCTTAACAGTAGGGGTGAGCTTTCATGCTGCACTATGGGGTCTGCGGTTGTTGCCCTGCGCCGTTTCCGTTGTCTTCGTCGTTCTGAGCCGATGGTAGGGCGGCTTTTTTCAGCGCCTCGATCAGCCGCTCTACCTTTTTTTCGAGCGTCGCTATCCGGCCTGCCATTATCCTGTTGAGGAGATAGTAAACCGCTGTTGATGCCCACGTCATAAGGATCGTGGCGACGAAAATGAACAGCGCGATGTTTTGGTAGAGCGCTGAATCCACGATGGGCGATTGCCTAAGGATCAATACCACCAAGCTGATAAACGCTAGTGAGCTGGCCATCGCCAAGATCGACATGACGACGAAGTGGTGCCCCATCCTGAAGTAATTCAAGCCGGGGACATACCCTTGCCTGAAGATGAAGTAGACGGGGAGTTTTACACCGGGTTTGGGGATGACCCTGATTTTGCAAATGAAGAGCAGAACGTACACATGCCGTGTCGACAGAAATTGGTTCAGCATGGCTTCTTTCACGCCGTTCACAGCCCTAATGGGGATGTCGACGCTCAGAAACCACGCGGTGACCTGTTCGCGATGTGTCGTGTCTGCCCTTTCCAATGGCCGTTCGCCGCTATGAAGGCGGTCCAGCCCCAAGTAGCCGATGCCTAGCAGGACGGCCATTGCTCCCAGGTGAAGCAGCGCTTCAGCCTGGCCGCTCGAGGAAAACGCGTGATCGAAGTGCTTTTGCGTGAGGATCATCGCATGGTTGATGCGCGCCCACAGTTCAGAATCAGCAAGCGTGCCTGCGGCACGCCCTACGGGTGTCGAGAGGTACACGGTGTCGCTGCCTTTGAAGATAAGAGGCGAAACTCGCGCCCGCGGTGAACGAACTAGGCGGTGGGCGCGGCTTTCCGCTTCAGAGCGCGAAACCGAGTCTGAAGTAGACCCCCAAGATCTTCGTTGCCGAACTGGACACTTGCCTGCAGTTCGTTTCGATCTCTTTGGTAACGATAGTGACGGCCATCAGCGACCATGAAGAAGCTATGCTTCGGACCGAGGAGGGTTGGCGGAACGACGTGTATCTCGACGCGATCGCGCAGGCCGGCTTCGGCGATTTCGGAAATGAACCTGCCGCGGTCAGCTGCCCTGGCGACTAGCATGTCGATGCGAGCCCATGGCCCCTTTTTCAAAAAGGCAACCGCAGACTCAGCTGTCTTCTCGTTGCACAGAGCAGGGTCTTCGACCGATTCCGTCAGGATCTCGACGATCACCTCTGCCTTGTCGAAGATGAATTCAGCTATGACGGCAGCGTGCGCCGGCGTGCGATTCAGCACGATGTCGGTGCCGTTAGCGCGGCTCGCCGCCGCCTCGACTTCATTGCGATAGAGATCTTCAGACATCAGTACACCTTCGGGCGGCGCGTCATACGCTCGAACGAGCGGCTCCACAAGCGTAACCCGCTATGCGTGTGGTAGTTGATCTCCGGCTTCATAGTCACCCCTGAACGTCTGACACGGCAAAGTGTTTCGCTGACGGCGAAAAGACGACCCAAAACGGGCCGGAAACCCTGCGCGAAACCTTCCCACCGAGGGCCAGCTTTCTGGCTCGCGGGAAGGCTAACGCGATTATTGGTCTGACGGCAAACGTCGGAATTCATGGGCGCTCGATCCAGCCGGTTACCCACAACGAAGCGGGCAGATTTTGGCGCCGCGGCCGTTAACCACGGATTACCAGGTGGGAGGAGCTCGAGCGTGCCCTCAACAGCATGTAGTGGGATTCGGAACTCCGCGCAACTACAGGCTGAGCGAGCGCTATGGTGGACGCGCATTAAAATGCGGGACCTCCGCCACTTCCGGTTCGGACGTGTCACTAGTCGTAACGGCAACTTGCAGAGCAGGGGGCGCCAGCTGCCACATCTCAAAGCCATTCTCTCGCGCATCTTCGATGATGGGGCGTAGCATTTCCATGCATGCCTTATGGCACAGCGCCACGACGTCGGAGGCATCCGTGCCGCGGACATACAGGCGATGCTCGGTATCGAGCGGCGCGACGATGCCTTCGACGAATGTGCCCTTCACCGCCGCTTTATCGCGCTGCTGCGGGCTGACCCACATCGTTCTCGCCAGTTTCTGGCTTGTCGGCGTCGTATTCCTCGAACGTCTGACGGAGCATCCGGTGCGGGTCGAGGCGCAGCACGAACGCGGCGGCGCGTTGCAGTAGCTCATCCAGGTTTGCCGCGAGCTGGTCGCGGTGCGGGCTTCCACCGTCCCTCGGGTCGATCAGTTTCAGACGCATCTCGCTCTCCTTCAAAGCAGTGTCGGCGCCGCCGGCGGCGGGCCGCTGACGTATTCGACGATATAGGTGTCTGCCGCGCTGGCGGGCGGTAGTAGCGCCTGCGGCGCATCATTGGTCGGATTGAGCCAGTCCGCCCAAGTCGATGGAGGCATCACAATCGGCGCGCGGTCGTGATAATCGATAACGCCCGGTCCAGCGTCATGCGTGATCAGCGCGAAGGTGTCCTTCGGTCCAGGATCCTCCGGATCGGTATCGGTGAAGCGATCCCAGATGCCGGCGAAGAAGATGGGCTCGTGATCGCCAATCATGATCCGCCACTTCGTCTTCGGCTTACCCTTCTTCCAGCCCGGCGGCTCGGTCCATTCGTACCAGCCGGATGCGGGCACGAGGCACCGGCGCGAGGCAAAGGCCTTCCGGAATGTGCTGCTGCCGCCGATGCCTTCGCTTCGTGCATTGAAGGTGTTCAGCTTGCGCTGAAATTCCTTGTAGGTGCCTCGGTGGGAGGCGGGCACAAACCACCAGTGCGCCATAGTCATTTCCAGGCAGGTGCCGTTCTCGACCATACGCACGATCGGCGCGGGCTTGGTGAGCTCGGTCGTCTCCCGCATGTAGCTGTTGGGCTCAGCGTCGCCAGTTATGACGCGCAGCTCCGGCACGCGCCGGCGCTCGTACTCCGCATCGATCATCGCCTTGTGCATCCGCCACTGGCGTTCCCGTTCATAGTCGCGGCACATCAGATGTAGTCCTCGCTCATGAGAAGGCGCTGGGCGGCCGGTTTGCGAAAATTGAAGCCCATGTGCTGCAGGGCTCGCGGCGCGAGGATGAAGATGAAGCACCCCTGCCGCCGGCACATCTCGCACCACAGGCGCTGGCGCAGTTCTTCGACCATCTCGCCCGGCTTCAGATGCTTCAGGAAGTAGTCGACGTTCGTGATCTTCCGGTTGCCGCTGTTCAGGCAGAAGAGCCAGATGGCCTTGTTATAGTCATCGTGGCCGTGCATGACCGGAATTTGCTGCGCGACCGCTTCGAAGCGATAGCGCAGAGCCAGTTCGAGCTTGGATTCCTCCTGCTTCGTATAGTTCGCCATCAGGCCGCGCTCCGCGGTCGGAGCGCCATGCGATAGAAATCGTCCGTGATGGCGCGATAGCCGCTTGGGAACGTAGCCTGGCCGGTGAGGATCTGAGCGAACACGCGCTGCCAGCGCTCCTCTCCGGAGATCGTCGCAGCATTGTTCACTTCGATCGACGTTATCCGTTGCCGGTCGCGAAAGATGTTTAAGCAGGCTGAACGCCAGCTGCTCGTAAGAAGGATGTGATAGCCGTTCAGCCAGATCGACTTCATGATTGCTTGGGCGACGGTGAGGCGCTCGTATTTCACTTCGAACGTCTGGATATCGATCACCATGTAGCGAAGCCTGCCTTCTGCGCGCAGTCGTTCAAGATGCGCCTCTCGGCTTTGGTCAGGATCGAATTTCTCGTCGCCGAGCGCATAGCTGACATGGCTAGGTGTATGCGTCAGACAGCCCAACTTTCCACAGATCGAGCACCACCCGCGTTGTTGCCATGCCTCAAGGCCGATCTGCTCGGCGCCACCATAGGTCTGCGCAACGCTGTGATTGCAGGTCGGGCAGATGAGCCACACCCATTTCGTCGGCAGATTGGATCCATGAATCGCTGACATCCCACGCCTGGCCTCAGTGCACTGCCTTGAGGCTGCGCAGTTTCGCCATGGCATCGTGCGCGTTGCTGCCCATGTTGCCGTGCCAGAATTCGCCCTCGCGCAGC
>DATAHD010000395.1:0-4361 GCA_036263395.1 Rhizomicrobium sp.
GTCAGTCTTCGTCTTTGCGGGTCGCGCCCTGATGCGCGTACAGCTCGGCCTTCAGGTTCATATCGGGCAGCTTCGCCACCAGCGACGCGCCGTCTTCCTTTTCGATGTCGAATTCGAAGAACCGGCCGTTGTTCGCCGCAAAGAAATCGCGCACCCGCGCATGATGCCGGTCCCAGTCGTTGCGCCAGAATTCGACCAGCTCTTCTTTGCTATCGATCCGCAGCACATGGAGCGAGCGCGCCAGATAGCTGCCATTGCCGTGCTCTATCCGGCTCTTGATCCAGCGTTCGCGGTCGCGTGTGTTCAGAATGAACACCGCGTCAGGGTACTCGCGATAGAAATACGGGAACAGCTTGTAGGCCTCGAAGCAGAACTCTTTCGTCAGCCACTCCATATCGGTGAACACGTCGACATCATCCATGCCCGCGATGATCGGCCGGCCGTTGGCCAAATTCAGGAAGATCGTCCGGGCGATGTTCCCCTTCTGCCAATGCACCGCGCTTTTGCCGTTGCGGCGAAAGAAGGAATAGAGCGTGCGCGTTCCACACTTGTTGAAACCAATTTGGAAAACGCGCATTCCCGCTCCCTGTCGCGTGTTGGCCCTCCATAGCACCACAAGGGCCTGCCGCAACAGCATCGCCGAAGACAGGTTGTGACCGAACGCCGGGGCGTGCTCAGGCCGCCTTTGCCGCGTCCGCCACAGCGAACGGCATGCGGACCGTCACCGTGGTGCCGCGACCCGGCTCGCTGTCGATGGTAAGCGTGCCGCCCTGCAACTCGACCAGCGATTTCGCCAGCGGCAGGCCAAGCCCCGTCCCCTCGTATTTGCGGTTCAGGCCGCTATCCACTTGTCCGAACGGCCGCAGCGCCTGCGCCACGCCGCCGGCATCCATTCCGATCCCGTTGTCCTGGACCTGCAGGAACAATTCGCCGCCATCGGCTCGCGCCGACACCGTCACGGTGCCGCCCGGCGCGAACTTTACCGCGTTGGTCACAAGATTGATGATCACCTGCTTGAAGCGCAGCACATCGCCATACATCGGCGGCAGGTTCGCCTCGCAATCGGCGACCAACGTGACGCCCAGCCCATCGGCGCGGCCCTGACACAGGTTGCGCGCCGACTCGATCGCATCGCACGCCAGGAACGTCTCGCGGTGCAGGACGAACTGTCCCGACTCGATGCGCGAGTGATCCAGCAGGTCGTTGATGATGTCGAGCAGATGCTGCCCGCTGCCGCGGATGTCGGATGCGTATTCCACATAGCGCTTCTGCCCCACCGGTCCCGCCACCTGATGCTCGATCATCTCGGAGAAGCCGAGGATCGCGTTCAGCGGCGTGCGCAGCTCGTGGCTCATATTGGCCAGGAAACTCGACTTCGCGCGGCTTGCCTGTTCCGCCGCATCGCGCGCCGCCGCCAGCTCCTCCTGCGTCCGCATGAAGTCGGTCACGTCGGTTGCGACGATGCGATAGCCGGTGAACACCCCGTCGCCATCGAATTGCGGCTTGCCGCTCGACGACCAGTAGAACGTCAGGTCCGCCCCGGTGACTTGTTTGAACAGGTGATTGCGGAACGGCGCGCGGGCACGAACCTTCTCGCCATAGCCGGTGGTGATCTCGTCGATCCCTTCCTGGCTTCCGACCATCATCCAGTCTTCGCCCAGCAAGGTGGGGAGAACGGCGGTCTTGGTATTGAAGTGCGGCGACGACACATAAGTCACGCGCATGGCCGTATCGGTTTCGCAGAACCAGTCGGTCGCCAGATCGGCGAAGTCGCGCACCCGTTCCTCGCTGGCGATGGCGCGCTGCTCGGCGGCCAGGCTGCGCCTGAGCACGCTGCGCGCTGCGAAGATGCCCGCCGCACACACCGCCGTGCTCAGCGCCGCGAAGATCGCCAAGGTCATATAGAGCGCCAGCCGCGAAGCGTGGTTCATATGCTGCGAGTAGCCGGTCTCGTTGCGCGTCAGCGCGTCGTCCAGCACCGAAACTCTTGCCAGCGCATCCATCCGCTGCTGGAGCGACCAGCCCGCGCCATGTTCATGCACGTCGCGTGCGACCTCGGACAACGCGCCGATCCAGTGCTCGCCGCGCTTCCAATCCTCCACCGCTTCGGCAAAGGGCGGCCACGCATGGAACAGGACATAGCCGAGCATCAGCCCCGGCACGTCTTCGGCATCGTTGCCGCCCTGCTGAAAGCCGGCCGACGATGTCCGGAAGTCGATCGCCCCCGGCGTCAGATTGTGCCGCGCGATGCGATCGCCTTCGACCACGGAAATCGCGGCGCGAAAATCGCGGAAGTCCTGCTCGCGATGCGTCGCGATGTAGTGGTTGAGCGAGATGATCGCGGTCTTCTCCGCCTTCGACCAATGCGACTCTCCGGCCGCAAAGGCGCGCAGTACATTGATTCCGCTGAGCGCCGCCGCGCCGAACATCACGATCAGGATCGCCACGCCAACGAAGATCGCGGCCAGACCGCTGAGCCGCCGCCGATAGGCCTGCACCGCATCGCGGGCGCGGTCGTCGGGGCAGGAAACCACGCACGGGGTCATGGGTGCCGTTTGGCAGGTTGCAGGCGCATTATGTACAGGGCTGGGTTTCCAAATCACTGCACGGGAACGACCTAGGGGATTCTACGGAGGCCGTGGGGTCGCCGCAGGCCCGGCTATACAAACGGCCCGCTATCTGCTTGATCCGTCATGCACAACCCGTAATGTCGGGGCATGAGCAGCGCGGACCTGGAACCAGAAGACCTGGACGATACGGAGGGGGCAGAAGCACCGCCGGAGATCACCGCGCCGCACATGACTCCGATCGAGCTGGCGCAGTTCAAGCGCCTGCTGGGCGGCGCCACCCATTATCTGGAGTTCGGCTGCGGCGGCAGCACCGTTCTGGCCGCCAGCTACCCGCTCGAACACATCTGGTCCCTCGATTCCGACAAGGCGTGGATCGAGAACTGCAAGCGGCAGGACAGCGTCCGCGGTCTCCTCCTGGACGGCCGCATCACCTTTCATCATGTGAAGATCGGGCCGACCCGCCGTTGGGGCTATCCGGACGGCAAGGAATACGCCACCCGCTGGCCCAACTACTACCTGTCGATCTGGCAGCACCTGGACCCGAAGCTGCTCGACCTCATCCTGATCGATGGCCGCTGGCGGGTGCAGTGCACCTTCCAGTCGCTGCTCCGCGTCAATCCGGACTGCATCCTCGCGATGCACGATTTCAGCGACAAGCGGCCGGAGTATCGCGCTATCCTCGAATTCGTCGATGTGCTCGATCAATCCGAAAAGTTGATCACATTTCGCCGCAAAGCCGACATCGACTGGCAGCGCCTCGCGCTCGAAATGCCGAACCACATGATCAAGGCGCGCTAGCAACATTCGGCAGGCGAGGCAGGTGGTGCGCGGCGTTCCCGCCGTTGCGTCACCACGGCCCGATCCGGCAATCTCGGGCTGTCTCTTTATCTTGCTCCCTCTCACCCGCGCGTATCCCTCCTGATGATTGTCGGAATTGATCTCGGAACGACCAACAGCCTCATCGGCGTGTGGCGCGATGGCGATGTCACGCTGATCCCCAATGCGCTGGGCAGCCTGCTGACACCGTCTGTCGTCGGTGTCGATGATAGCGGCCAGATTATCGTGGGCCAGGCGGCTCGCGACCGCCTCGTCACCCATCCCGGCGCCACCGCCTCGGTGTTCAAGCGCTACATGGGCACCGACAAGCAGATCGCCCTCGGCAGCAAGACGTATCGCGCCGAAGAGCTCTCATCCTTCGTGCTGCGCGCCCTGAAGGCCGATGCCGAAGCCTTCCTCGGCGAACCGGTGATCGAGGCCATCATCACCGTTCCCGCCTACTTCAACGACGCACAGCGCAAGGCGACCAAGGCCGCAGGCCAACTCGCCGGCCTGAAAGTCGATCGCCTGCTCACCGAACCGACCGCCGCCGCACTCGCGTACGGCTTCACGCTCGACGATGACGACATGACGACGCTGGTCATCGACATCGGCGGCGGCACGCTCGACGTCTCACTGCTGCATTCCTTCGAAGGCATCATGGAGGTGAAGGCGACCGCCGGTGATATCTGGCTCGGCGGCGAAGACTTCACCGACGCGATCGCCCGCACCTTCATGGACGAAGCGGGCAAGACCGCCGGCATCCCACCGTTCAGCGAGAACCTGCCGGTTCATGGCGCCATCCGCCGCCAGGCCGAAGTTGCCAAGCGCGCGCTGTCGGACAGCGAAGCCACCACACTGGAGGTGAACTACGACGGCAAGCCGGTCACCTGGCGCTTGGACCGCAATCGCTTCGAAAGCATCTGCGAGCCGTTGATGGCGCGCGTCCGTGCGCCGCTCGAGCGCGCGCTGCGT
>DATAHD010000396.1:0-6479 GCA_036263395.1 Rhizomicrobium sp.
TCGGGTCGCGGTACTTGCTGAGAACGGAAATCCAATGCGCCGCCGACGGTTCGGTCGCGGCAGGTTCTTGATGTGTCAACGAAACAGCCCTTACGCAGGTACACCAACAGCGCGCATCCCATACCCCATAACTTTCCAAAAAGGTAAGGAATGCGCACAGAATTGCCACCTTGCGGCAATTCCTCCCCGTGACAATACGTAGGAATGCGGCGGCACCGCGGCGCGGAGTGTTGCCGTTCCGTGACCGGGCGCTGTCGCGCAGCGAACAAGCAAAAGGCCGCGCGAGAAACCCGCGCGGCCTTTTGTGGTTTCATCCGGCTTAGAGCGCGTCGATACCCGCCGCGCGCGCCGCCCACTCTTCTTTCAGTTCGGCCACAAGGTCCGGGTGCTTGCTGCGCGCGGCCTCACGCACCTTCGGCAGGTGATAGGACGGGAACAGGTCGTTGTCCGGCTGGAAGTCTTTCAGCAGCTGCTTCGCCACCGTGACCTTGTGCACTTCGGTTGGCCCGTCGGCGATGCCCATCACGAAGGAGCCCGTCACCATGCCGACGAACGGCATCTCGTTGGACACGCCGAGCGCGCCGTGCAGATGCAGCGCCGCCGCCGCGATGTCGTGATAGACCTTCGGCATCGCCACCTTCACCGCCGCGATATCCTTGCGCACGGCTTTGTAGTCCTTGTGCTTGTCGATCAGCCAGGCGACGTGCAGCACCATCAGGCGGAACTGCGTCAGCTGGATGTAGCAGTCGGCAATCTGCTCCTGCACCATCTGGTAATCGCCGAGCCGGCCGTCGCGCGTGGAGCGCGGCACGGCGCGCTTGCACATCAGGTCGAGCGCCTTCTGGCACTGGCCCACGGTGCGCATCGCGTGATGCACGCGCCCGCCGCCAAGCCGCACCTGTCCAAGTTCGAACGCCGCGCCGCGTGGGCCGAGCATCGCATCGAACGGCACGTGCACGTCCTTGTACTGGACATAGCCTTCGTTGCCGCCCTGCTGCCCACCGATGCCGACATTGCGCAGGATCTTCACGCCCGGTGTCTTGCGCGGCACCAGGAACATGCTCATGCGCTTGTAGGGATCTTTGTTGTCGGGATCGGTCATCGCATAGACAACGAGCACTTCGGCATTGCGCGCGCCGGTGGAGAACCACTTCTCGCCGTTGATCACCCACTCATTGCCGTGCAGTTCGGCGCGGGTCTGGAAGTAGAGCGGATCGCTGCCGCCGGTCGGCTCGCTCATCGAGAACGCGCTCGTGATCTCGTTGTTGAGCAGCGGCCAGAGATACTTCTCTTTCTGCTCGTCGGTGCCGTAGTGCGCGATGATCTCCGCATTGCCGGTGTCGGGCGCCTGGCACCCGAACACCACCGGCGCGAGGCCGACGCGGCCCAGCTTTTCGTTCAGCAGCGCGAGCTTGATCTGGCCATAGCCCTGTCCGCCGAGGTCGGGCGTCAGGTGACAGGCCCACAGCCCCATTTCCTTCACCTTCGCCTGCAGCGGCCGTACCGCCTTTTGGTAGACCTTGGACTTCACGCCGCCGAGCCCGACGCCGATCTGCGTCAGCGGCTCGACTTCCTGTTCGACGAACTGCTCAACCCAGTCGAGCTTCTTCTGATATTCGGGGTCGGTCTCGAAATCCCACGCCATCGCGCTCTCTCCCTGTTGTTCTTTGCCGCGATTATCCGGCGGGGTTTGGAGGGGTGCAAGAAAAAGATACCGCTTTTTCTAAAACCTTCCGCTCACCCCCAATTGTCATGGCCCGCCAAAGTGCGGGCCACCCAGTTGGTGTTGATCGACAGCAGAAGGGGTGGCGCATCTCTTAGTGCCCCGAGCCTGTGTCACCTGGGTGGCCCGCACTCGGGGGGCCATGACACTTTTCGGGTATCGGGCACGGCTACGAAACCCACGTTTTGCGCCGATTTCACGACTCAAGTAACTCTCTGTACTTTCTTACGCTGCAAACATTCTCAAAAATCGAACAAAGCCCTTGACCGTGACGGTTGACCTGTTACAATCATCAACTCTCCGGAATTGTATCCGCTGCCGCCGCAAACCGCTGGCAGTAGACACATGCGGGCCAATCAGAAAACCGAACCAATCATTGCCGACGCGCGCCGTTGCGCGGCGGGGCTGTCCCTGCGCTAAGCTGGCCGCAGCAAAACAACTGGGGAGTGAAACTCATGGGTAAACCCGAAAGCGTGGGCATGTCGTCGAAGCGGCTGGCGCTGCTCGATAAGGTGATGAAGGAGCGTTACGTCGATACCGGCCTGCTCGGCGGCATCCACACGCAGGTCGTGCGCCGCGGCGAGCTCGTCCACAACGGCATGGCCGGTCTGATGGACATCGAGCGCAACAAGCCGTGGCAGGAAGATGCCATCGTGCGCATCTATTCGATGACCAAGCCGATCACCGCCGTCGCGATGATGATGCTGGTCGAAGAAGGCGCCCTCGGCCTCGACGACGACGTCGCCAAGCACATTCCCTCGTGGAAGAACCTGCGCGTCTACGCCAGCGGCATGCCGAGCCTTGTGGAGAACACCGCCGGCCAGTTCATCACCATCCCGCCGAAGCGCCCGATGAAGGTGATCGACCTCGTCACCCACACTTCGGGCCTGACCTACGGCTTCATGAGCCGCACGGCCGTCGATGCGGAGTATCGCCGTCAGAAGGTCGGCGACTTCCAGACGCCGGGCGGCCTCGATGCCTTCATCGATCAGCTCTCGAAAATCCCGCTCGACTTCTCGCCGGGCGATTACTGGATGTACTCGGTCTCCATCGATGTGATGGGCTACCTCGTCCAGAAGCTGTCGGGTCAGACGTTCGGCGAATTCCTCCGCACGCGCCTGTTCGAACCACTGGGCATGAAGGACACCGCGTTCTCCGTCCCGGCGAACAAGATGGATCGCTTCGCTTCCTGCTACATGCCGAAACAGGGCGGCGGGTTGAAGCTGCAGGATGACTCGCAGAAGTCGACCTATGCCGAACCGCCGAAGCTCGAATCCGGTGGCGGCGGCCTCGTCTCGACCGCGCACGACTACATGCGCTTCTGCAAGATGATGCTCGGCGGCGGCAGCCTCGACGGCGTGCAGATCCTCTCGCCGAAGACGGTGCAGATGTTCGGCATGAACCTGCTGCCGGAGAACAAACTCCTCAGCGATATGTCGGCCGCGATCACCTTCAGCGAAGCGGGCTATGCCGGCGTCGGCTTCTCGATCGGCTGCGGCGTGACCATGGACCCGGCGCTGACTCGCGTGCAGGGAACGCCGGGCGAATTCTTCTGGGGCGGCGCCGCATCGACGGCGTTCTGGATCGACCCGAAAGAAGACCTCGCTGTCGTGTTCATGACGCAGGTGATGGGCACCGACGCCCGCCTCACCCTGCGCCGCGACCTGCGCACGCTGGTCTATTCGGCGATGACGGAGTCGAACGGGTAAGCATCCGTCTCTGAGACTCGAGCGCGCCGTGGCCGAGAGGCTGCGGCGCGTTTGCTTTTGCAACACATGGAAGCCTCACGCGTTTGCTGTGGTGCAGGCTTCACATGGCATCGCGACATGACCGACAACCGGAACAACATTGGCAACACCAAAGCGCGCCAGACAGCATCCAACGGCGCGATGCAGGGTGATGCCGAAACTTCGGGGCCGACGCCGAACGATACGGTCATCCTGCCCGACCGCTCGCAGCAGGGCGATGGTGCGGTCAAAGGCGGCGAAGTCGGAAAACCGGGCCAGATGGAAGGCGACGGTAGCCGCACGTCCGATGAGAAGGGCGACTGACGGAAGCCTATTGGTCCGCCGCCACTGCGATCGGCCGCACCTTCGCATTCATGATCGTCACGAACTCTGCCGTGTGCGTCGCGAGCGCGAGATGCGCGGCGCCGGGGATGGTGATGAATTCCTTGTTTGGCGCATGGATCGTCGCGAACCAGTCGCGCGCGAGTGTCATCGGCACTTGAATGTCGTCCGCACCGTCGATCACGAAGAACGGCACCGCGAATTTGCCGTCGAGAGTCTTGCGCGCATCGTAGCGCGTTACGGAGGGCCACAACTTTTCGATACTGAACTGTGGCGCCCCGATGCCGCTCTGATAGGTCTCGGAGAGGCCATATCCCGGCGCGAAAAGCGCCGTCGTCATGAATGAGCCGAACGCGGCTCGCTCCGCCGGCGGGGTATATGGAATGAGATTCTTCCGCTCGATGCCCATCTTGTCGTTGCTGTCGTAAGGCGGCGGGCCGATGTCGGTCAGCGCTTTCACGGTCGCTTCGTCCTTGGCCGCCTTTGCACGCGCCAGCAATGATGCGTAACCCACGGCCTCGTTTTCCACCCCGCTGACGAACTGCCCCGTGCCGACATACGCGCTGTAGAGATCGGGGCGCGCGTGGATTGCTTCGATTCCGAGGATCGATCCCCATGACCAGCCGAGCAGGATGACCTTCTTTTTGCCGAGGCGCTTGCGCAGATAGTCGGCGACCTCGTTCGTGTCCTTTGTCATCTGCGCAATGCTGAGGCCCGTGCTCGCATTGCCGCCGTTGCGCACATACGTCAGTCCTGCGCCGCGCTGATCCCAGTTCACGACGGTGTAGTCTTTCTCCAGCACCGGAAGGAACGGGTAACCGATCTGGATGAGTGAATTGCCCGGTCCGCCGGAGAGGATGAGCAGCACGGGATTGTTCTTGTCCTGCCCGCGGATCTGCACCCACTGATCGACGCCGCCGATCTTGACGAAAGACTCTTCAACGATGCCGTTCGGCGTGGTGATCGCCAGCGATGCCGCGTTCTCATGCTGCCGCCAGGCGCGATAGCCGAAACCGGCAGCGATCACGACGATCGCCAGAACCAGAAGTCCACCCAGAATCCGCCAGACAACGCGCATGCCCATCCCCCGACCACATGGCAGCGGTCTTCATATCACAGGAGAATGCCGATGCGCCTAGCGGAAATCGCTCACGTCGATGCCCGACATGTTCTGGGCATTCTGCATCAGGATCACGATGTCGGCGCCCGCTTGGTATCCGGCGGTGCCGTTCTGGTCGATGACGAGGAAGATGTCGCCGGCGAGATCGCCGCTCGCCACCTTCACGAACGCCGCGTGATGGCGCAGCAGATGCGCCGCGTCCGCTGCCGCCGCGAGGTCGCTGTCGAAATGCGCCGTCGAGAGCGCCGCGCCCGCGATCGTGGCATCGACGCCGGAGACGTTGCTCTTCACCGCGATGTGATCGCTGCTGAAGTCCATCCCGACGATGGTGTCGTACCCCGCACCTGTGGATTCCGCTGCCGCCTTGTACTGGAACACATCGGCCCCGGCTTTGCCGTTCTGCACGTCGGCGCCCATTCCGCCACGCAGCTTGTCGCCCTGCGCGCCACCGGTGAGCGTATCGCCACCGGCGCCGCCGTTGAGCGTGAGACTGCCATCGAGTTCTTTGGAGCCGTCGAGGATCAGATGATCGGCCGAACCGAGATCGCCGCCGTCGATCGTTATGGTCTTGCCCGCTGCAACCGTCGTGTCGTTGAGCGTCAGCTGATAGCTGTGACCGCCGACGAGGCGCAGCGTCTCCACATTGACCAGCGTCGTGGCGTTGAAAACAACGCCGGCGCTGTAATCGCCTTCGAGTGTGACAAGGTCGTTGCCCGATCCGCCGTCCACCTTGTCCTGCTGGGTCAGCGTCGCGCCGAAGCGGAAGGTGTCATTGCCGCTGCCACCGGTCAGCGTGTCGATGCCACCGGCGCGCAGATCGAGGAAGTCGTCGCCGCCACCGGCATCGACGCTATCGTTGCCCGCACCTGTCGTGATCGTGTCGGCCGCCGCGCCTGCGAGGATCGCATAGTTGCCGTCGAGCTCTGCACTGCCCTTGAACGTCAGCACATCACCGACGCCGAGCTTGGAGCCGTCGATAGTCATCGTCATGCCCGCCGCAACCGCGCTGTCCGGCGCGGTGATGGCATAGCTGTGTCCGGCGGTGAGCTTGAGCGTCTCGACATTGGTCACGCCAGAAAGCGCGAGACCAGCAGAATAATCGCCATCGACAATGAGTATGTCGCTGCCTGCGCCTCCGTCGATGGTGTCGGTCGATGCCAGCGTCGCGCCGAGCAGGAACGTATCCGCCCCGCCGCCACCAACGGCCTTGTCCTTGCCGCCGCTGCGCAGATCGAACGTATCGGCGCCGCTGCCGCCGGTGAGGACATCGTTTCCCAGCCCCGCCAGGAAGCTGAAGCTGCCATCGGTCTCCGCCGAACCGTCGAAGGTGAGTGCACTCGCGGCGCCCAACGCCGATCCGTCGAGCGTCAGCAGCTTGCCGGCACCAACCGTCGCGTTGTGCGATGTCAGCTTGTAGGAGAACCCATCCGCGAAAACGATCTTCTCCATGTTGAGCAGCGTCGTCGCGGTCATCGTCACGCCGCCGGCGTAGTTGCCGGCAAGGTTGAGAACATCGGTCCCCAACCCGCCATCGACCGCATCGCCAGCAGAGAACGTCGCGAAGAAG
>DATAHD010000397.1:0-2840 GCA_036263395.1 Rhizomicrobium sp.
GGCCCGGCTCCAGACTCCCCAACGGTCGCACTCCTGGACCCCGGTGTTGTCGCTAAGCTCAAGGCATGTCAGCCTCTTAGCTGCAAGGTCGAGGTCGATGGAACCGGCGGCTGGATAGACAAAAAACGTCTCTGGGGAGCGACAGCCGGTGAAACCTTCGAATAGCGAGGCCACGCCTCGCGCCTTGGACATGCCAGATCCGGCGGCCGGCGAGCCGGACGGCAATCCCGCATCGATGGCCGCTGTTGAAGCGGCAGGCACCGCGTCGTGGTTCATGCGTCCGGCCGGCGTCTCCGCCACCGGCGGCCCGATCTCCAGCCGCGCCGGTCAGATTTCGTGGGCGCTCTATGAGGGCGCGCGCAACCCGTATGTGCTGCTCGTCACCATCTACATCTTCGCGCCCTACTTCACGGGCAGCGTCATCGGCGATCCGGTCCGTGGCCAGATCATCTGGTCCGCTATGTCGTCCTACGGCGGCTTCTTCACCGCGCTCTGCGCCCCGTTCCTCGGCGCCATTGCCGATATCGGCGGCCGTCGCAAACCGTGGATCGGCGTCTACACCGCGGTCATGACCGTCGCGATGCTGGGCATGTGGTTCAGCGTGCCGCATTCGACCTGGCCACAGATATTCTTGATCAGCGCGATGGTGATCGCGGCGAACTTCGCGTTCGAGTTCTCTGCCGTGTTCCACAATGCGATGCTGCCGACGATCGCCACGCATCAGCAGGTCGGCCCGCTCTCCGGTCTCGGCCTCGCGCTCGGCAATGCGTCGGGCATCATCCTGCTCAGCTTCGTGATGTTCGCTTTCACACTGCCGGGGCAGGTCGATTGGAGCTTTGTGCCGGCGCATCCGCTGTTCGGCATCAGTCAAGAAGCCCACGATCCGGAGCGGCTGTCTGGCCCGATCTCCGGCATCTGGCTGCTGTTCCTCGCGATCCCGCTGTTCCTCTTCACGCCCGACAAGCCGGCAGTGTCCATCGGTCTCGGCACCCAGATGAAGCTTGGCGTGCAGTCGGTGTGGCGCACGATCAAAAGCCTCAAGCACTACCGCAACGTGGCGCAGTATCTGATCGCCCGCACGTTCTTCAACGACGGCATGAGCGCGGTGCTGCTGTTCGGCGGCATCTACGCCGCGGGCACGTTCCACTGGGGTGCGCTGACCATGACGGTGTACGGCATCGAACTCAGCATCTTCGCGGTCGCGGGCGGGTTCTTCGGCGGCTGGCTCGACAACCGCTTCGGCTCGAAGAAGGCGATCTTCGTCAGCATCGGCGGCACGCTGTTCTTCTTCTCGCTCGGCCTGACGATGGCGCCGGACCGCATCCTGTGGTTCATCCCGTACGATACGACGCAGCCGCACATCAATTCGTTGCCGTTCTTCAACACCTGGCCGGAGTTCATCTATCTGATGATCATCAACGGTGTCGCGGTGTTCATCACCGCGGGCTACGCCAACGCCCGCACGATGATGGCGCGCCTCGCACCGGCGGAGAAGATGACGGAGTTCTTCGGCCTGATGTCGCTCTCCGGCACATCGACGACGTTCCTCGCCAACGTGTCGGTCACGGTCATGACGGCGCTGACCGCCAGCCAGCGCGGCGGCATGATCGCCATCATCGGTTTCCTGGCGCTGGGCCTGTTCCTGATGATCTGGGTAAAGGAAGAGCGCGCAACACTCGCGCCGGACGATTGATTAATGGCGCTTAATGCCGGAAGTGGCGCATGCCGGTGAACACCATCGCGAGGCCGGCTTCGTCGGCGGCCGCGATGACATCCTTGTCGCCGATCGAGCCGCCCGGCTGGATCACCGCCGTGGCACCGGCTTCGGCAACGGCGAGCAAACCGTCCGGGAATGGGAAGAACGCTTCCGATGCCGCGGATGAACCAACCGTCTTCGGCTCCGCCCAACCGGCGGCCTTCGCCGCGTCCTTCGCCTTGATCGCTGCGATGCGCGCCGAATCCACACGGCTCATTTGCCCCGCGCCGATGGCGGCGGTGGCGTTGTCCTTCACATAGACCACGGCGTTCGACTTCACATGCTTGCCGATGGTGAAGGCGAGCAGCATGTCGGTGATCTCCTGCTCCGTCGGCTGACGCTTGGTGACGACCTTCAGCATCTCGCGCGTGACGTGCCCGTTGTCGCGCGTCTGCACCAGGATGCCGCCCGACACGGAGCGGAAGGTGAGACCCGCGCTGTTCGGATCGGGCAACCCGCCCGCCGTCAGCAGGCGCAGGTTCTTCTTCGACGCGAGAATCTTGCGCGCATCGGCATCGGCATCCGGCGCGATGATCACCTCGGTGAAAATCTTCGAGATTTCTTCCGCCGTCGCGCCGTCGAGCGTGCGGTTGAACGCGAGCACACCGCCGAACGCACTGACCGGATCGCAGGCAAGCGCGCTGAGATACGCATCCTTCAGACTGCCGCCGAGTGCCACGCCGCAGGGATTGGCGTGCTTGATGATCGCGCAGGCCGCGGACGCCTTCGGATCGAACTCCGCGACCAACTCGTACGCCGCGTCGGTGTCGTTGATATTGTTGTAGCTGAGCTCCTTGCCCTGCAGCTGCTCCGCCGTCGCAACGCCCGGCCGCTTCTCGCCGGTGACGTAGAACGAGGCCTGCTGATGCGGGTTCTCGCCATAGCGCAGCGACTGGCGCAGCGTCCCGGCGAACGAGCGGCGGCGCGGCGGATCCTGCTCGCCATCCTTGGCAAGCTCGCCCGCGAACCAGTTCGACACGGCGGCGTCATAGGCAGCGGTGCGGGCATAAGCGCGCTGCGCCAGCTTGCGGCGCAGGCCCAGCGACGTCGCGCCGTTGTTGGCTTCCATCTCCGCCAGCACGGC
>DATAHD010000398.1:0-9180 GCA_036263395.1 Rhizomicrobium sp.
CACGAAGCCGAGCTTCGCCTGCGCGCCGCCGAAACCAACCTCTCGCGCCTCGATGACGTCATCCGCGAAGTCGAAGGCCAGGTCGCAAGCCTGAAGCGACAGGCCCGTCAGGCGGCTCGCTATCGCAATCTCTCCGGCTTGATCCGCAAAGCCGAAGCGCTCGCGCTTCTGCTGCGCTGGACCGCTGCCGAAGCACAGGCGCGCGTTGCCGCTGAGGCGCTGGAGGCGGCGAATAACGCCGTCACCACCTTCACCGAAACCGCTGCCCTCGCCTCCACCGCACAGGCAGAAGCCGCCTCGGCTCTCCCGCCGCTGCGCCAGACCGAAGCCGAACGCGGCGCCGCGCTGCATCGCCTGATCATCGAACGCGACGCGCTCGAAGCCGAAGAGACCCGTGCCCGTGAAGCTGCGCAGCGTCTGCGCCAGCGCATCACGCAGGCCGAAGCCGACGTCGCCCGCGAACGCGCCCTCGACGCCGACGCCCAGACCGCGCTCGAAACGCTGTCGACCGAAGCGGAAGGCCTCGAACTCGCCATCGCCAATTCGGTCAACGATCTGGCGTCCGCCGAGACCACCGCGCTCGAACTCACCGCCGCACTGACGGAAGCGGAGCGCACACTTGAGCGTCTCACTTCCGAATACGCCGAGTGGAACGCGCGTCACGCCAGCACCACCCGCTCGCGCGATGTCGCCTCCGCGCTCGCGGAAACGAGCACCGCGCAGCTCGCGCAGGCGCAAGCCCGTCTCGACACCGCGATGGCCAACGCTGCCGACGCGCCGGATGTGCAAGCCGGCGAAAACGCCGTGCTGCAGGCGCGCGAAGCCGCCAGCGCAGCATCCGATGCGCTGACCGCCGCCCGTGCTGCACTCGAAGCCGCGCAGCAGGCCGAACAAGCGGCCCGCGGCCCACTCGAAACCGCAGAACGTGAAGCCCAGCGTCTGATGGCCGAAGCCAAAGCGCTCGCCAACGTTCTCAACCCCGAAGGTCAAGGCCTGTGGCCGCCGCTCGTTGACGCTGTGAAGGTGCAGCCGGGCTACGAAAACGCTCTTGCCGCCGCACTTGGCGAAGATCTGCAGGCACCGCTGGACGAGTCCGCGCCGCACCACTGGTCCAACCTCGGTGAGTTCGAACCATCGCCGCTCCCGGATGGCGTGAAGCCGTTGCTGGAGTTCGTCGAAGCCCCACCGGCGTTGCATCGCCGCCTGTCGATGACCGGCATCGTGTTCCCGGATCAGGGCAAGGAATTCCAGGCCGCGTTGAAGCCGGGCCAGCGTCTCGTCTCGCCACGCGGCGATTTCTGGCGCTGGGATGGCTACTCCTCGTCGGCCGACGCACCGTCACCGTCCGCCGTTCGTCTCGCCCAGCGCAATCGCCTCACCGCGGTCGAGCTTGAAGTCGAGACCGCGAAGCAGACTCGCGCCGATGCGCAGGCTGTTCACGCCGCTGCGCGCACGGAGGTTGAGCAGACCCGCGAAGCCTCGCGCAATGCAGAGCAGACGCAGCGCGCCGCCGAACGCGAACTCGCCGCCGCACAGGATGCGGTGACACGCGCCGCACGCGCCGCCGCCGAACGCGCGTCGCAACTCGCAAACCTCGAAGCCGAAATCCGCCGCCTCACCCAGTCGCAGGAGGCCGCGCGCGAAGCCGAACGTCAGGCCACCGAGTCTCTCGCCGAACTCGGCGACGGCGTCGCGTTGTCGGAATCCGTTTCCACCGCGCGCGCCCGCAACGCCGAAGCCCGCACCGCGAGCAGCGAAGCCCGCGCCGCGCTCGAGACGCTGAAGCGCGAAGGCGAAGCCCGCGCCCGCCGCCTGAAAGTGATCGCCGAAGAGAAGACCCGTTGGCAATCGCGCCGCGAGGCCGCGACACAGCAGATCGGCGAACTCGATCGCCGCCGCGAGGAAATGGCCGGCGAACTCACCACGCTGGAAGCCGTGCCGGAGGCGATTGCCGAAAAGCGCAACGTGCTTCTGACGACGATCG
Source organism: Rhizomicrobium sp. (assembly GCA_036263395.1). GTDB lineage: Bacteria > Pseudomonadota > Alphaproteobacteria > Micropepsales > Micropepsaceae > Rhizomicrobium. The sequence goes on from DATAHD010000398.1 coordinate 1,985, forward strand.
GCGAAGCGGAAGAAGCGCGCAGAGCCGCGGCCGACGCACGCGCCGAAGCCGAGGCCCGTCTCTCCGAAGCGGACAAGAACGCCAAGGCCGCCGATGCCGCCCTCTCCGGTGCCCGCGAAGAACGTGCCCGCGCCGAAGCGATGTCGGAAGCCGCCGGCACCCGTATCGAAGAAATCCGCACCCGCATCCGCGACGAACTTGAGGCCGCACCAGAAGATCTTGCCGAACGCGCCGAGGTCAAAGAAGGCGAAGAACTCCCGCCGCAGGAGCAGGCCGACAAGCGCGTCGAGAAGCTCAAGGCGGAACGTGAATCGCTCGGCGGCGTGAACCTGCGCGCTGAGGAAGAAGCGGCCGAACAGGAACAGCGCCTCACGCAGCTGACCACGGATCGCGACGACCTCACCGGCGCCATCGACCGTCTGCGCCGCGGCATCCAGAGCCTCAACAAGGAAGGCCGCGAACGTTTGCTCGCCTCGTTCGAGCAGGTGAACACGAACTTCCAGATGCTCTTCACCAAGCTCTTCCAGGGCGGCGAAGCACGCCTCACCTTCACGGAGTCGGAAGACCCGCTGGAAGCCGGCCTCGAAATCTTCGCCCGCCCGCCGGGCAAGAAGCTCCAGTCGCTCAACCTCCTCTCCGGTGGTGAGCAGGCGCTGACCGCCATGTCGCTGATCTTCGCGGTGTTCCTCGTGAACCCGGCACCGATCTGCGTCCTGGACGAAGTGGACGCCCCGCTGGACGACGCCAACGTCGATCGTTTCTGCAATCTCCTCGATGAGATGACGCGGATGACCGACACCCGCTTCCTGACGGTTACCCACCATGCGCTGACGATGTCCCGCATGAACCGTCTGATGGGCGTCACGATGGCCGAGCGCGGCGTCAGCCAGCTGGTCGCCGTGAACCTCAACGAAGCCGAACGCGTCCTGGCGGCGGAGTAATCAGTCCGGTTTGCCGTTGCTTGCGCGCCGGATCGCATTCCGGCCGCGTAGGCTTGCGTCTCGGCATCTGGCGCCGGTCGTAGGGCGCCGTCACGGCGGCGGTGTAATGGCAGACAAACCGCCCTGATTCTGCAGCGCCTCGAAATGCGGAGTTAGATTGTTGCGCACATTTCGCCGCGCCACCTTTTCCATAGCAATATCAACAGCTTATGCCACATTCACTTCCTTGACAGGCTGTAACCCTACACATATGGTCCGCGCGCCTTCGAGCGAGCCTTATTCCATCATCTAAAGCTTGGGAAAGCGGGAGCCATGAGCAATTCAGGGCCTAACCCGGACAAGCTGCGGGAGCTGGGTGCGGAGCTTGACGAGATCCGGCGCAAGGAAGCGGCAAAGCAGGCCAACAAGCCCGCACCAACTTCCCTCGGGATCGCGTTTCGCTTCTCAACAGAGATGGTCGCAGCGCTCATCGTCGGCGGTGGATTGGGTTGGGGGCTTGACCGGTTACTCGGCACACGCCCGATCTTCCTCCTGGTGTTTTTCGTGTTGGGCGCCGCGGCGGGTATCCGCAACGTGATGCGCGCCGCACAAGAGATCAACGCCGAGATGTCGGCGAAGGACAAAGGGAATTAGGCGCGTGGCAGTGTCGATGAACCCGATGGAACAGTTCGAAGTGAAGCCGATCATTCCGCTTCACCTCGGCGGCTATGATATTTCCTTCACCAACCAGTCGCTGATGATGGTCATCGTCGTGCTGGCTGCATCCGCATTCCTGATCTTCTCCATGTCCCGCCGCTCGATCGTTCCGACGCGCGCCCAGTCGATGGCGGAGATGTCCTACGAATTCGTCAGCAACATGATCCACTCGTCTGCCGGCGAAGCGGGTCTGGTGTTCTTCCCGTTCGTATTCACGATCTTCATGTTCGTGCTGTTCGCGAACTTCTTCGGCATGGTGCCGTGGTCCTTCACCATCACCAGCCAAATCGCCGTCACCTTCACGATGGCAGCCTTCGTGATCGCGATGGTCATCATCGTCGGCTTCATGAAGCACGGCATCGGCTTCCTGAAACTCTTCGTGCCGCATGCGCCCTTCGCGCTGCTGCTGCTGCTCGTGCCGATCGAGGTGATCTCGTTCTTCACCCGCCCGATCAGCCTCTCCGTCCGTCTCTTTGCGAATATGCTCGCCGGCCACACCATGCTGAAGGTGTTCGCGGGCTTCGTGATCATGCTGCTCGGCGCCGGCGGTCTTTTCTCCGGTCTCGCCCTCGCGCCGATGGCGCTGATCGTGGCGATCCTGGCGCTCGAACTTCTCGTCGCGTTCCTGCAGGCCTACGTCTTCGCGATCCTGACCTGCATCTATCTGAACGAAGCTCTCCACCTCCACGACCATCACTGAAGGGATTAAAGTTATGGAACTCGCAGCAGCAAAAATGATCGGCGCGGGCCTTGCCTGTATCGCCCTCGTCGGCGCCGGTATCGGCATCGGTAACGTGTTCGGCAGCTACCTCTCGGGCGCGCTGCGCAACCCGGGTGCCGCCGCCAGCCAGACCACGAACCTGCTCCTCGGCTTCGCGCTTTGCGAAGCGACCGGCCTGTTCGGTCTCGTGATCGCGCTCCTCATCCTGTTCGCGTTTTAAGTTACGTTGATGCAAGAAGAACCCGCCACGACGACAGCGACGACGGAAGCCAAGCACGAAGGTGCCGGCTTCCCGCCGTTCAAGACGGAAACCTTCCCCAGCCAGATTTTCTGGCTCGTGGTGACGTTTGCGTTTCTGTTCACCGTGTTGTGGCGGGTCGCCGGTCCGCGCATCAAAAGCGTGCTGGCCGAGCGGCGCGGCAAGATCAATGACGACCTGAAGACGGCCGAACTGCACCGCAAGGATGCGGAAGCGGCGGTTGTCGCCTATCAGGCGCCGATGATCGAAGCCCGCGAGCGCGCCCGCGAAATCGCCGAGCAGACCCGCGCTGCGATCAACCGCGAAGCCGACACCGCAAAGACCAACGCCGATCGCGAGGCGAGCGAAGCCCAGGCGAAAGCCCAAGCGCGCATCGCCGAGGTTCAGGCCCAGGCCCGCCGCAACATCACCGAGGTCGCACAGGGCGCCGTCGTCGATATCGTCGAGCGTCTGACGGGCGAAAAGCTCTCGCAGGAAGAAGCCGCCGCGGCCGTGCGCCAGTCGGTCGGTGCTTAAAGGAAGAACGCCGTGGCCCATCTGCTGCAAGACCCGGATTTCTACGAGGCCATCGGTCTCGTCATCCTGATCGGCATCGTCCTGTCGCAGGGCGTGTTCAAGATGATCGGCGCGCAGCTCGACGCCCGCGCCGCCACCATCCAGGCCGAGCTGCAGCAGGCCCAGACGCTCCGCAAGGAAGCGGAGACGATCCTCATCGACTATCAGCAGCGCGCCAAGGCCGCCAAGACGGAAGCCGAAGCGATCGTCGCCGAGACCCGCGCCGAAGCGGAGCGTTTCGCCTCCGAACAGCGCGCTCAGCTCAAGGATCAGATCGAGCGCCGCTCGCAGATGGCGCAGCAACAGATCGCCCAGGCCGAACGTCAGGCGATGCTCGAAATCCGCAAGCTCGCCGCCGACGCCGCGACCGCCGCAGCCGAGAAGATCATCACCGCCAAGCTCGACGAACAGCGCTCCGCCGCCCTCGTCAGCGAAAGCCTGAAAGAGCTGCAGGCGAAGCTGAACTAGCTTCGCGTCACCTTACCGCCAGCAGATACCAGCCGAGCAGCGCGACGATCACCAGATCGAGCAGCGCAAGAATCGCGGACATCTGTCTACGAAACGCCGGCGTTGCGGCGACCATCACCACAAAACTCATCTTGCCGGCCATCGCGTAGAGCAGGATCGGCAGCCGTGGTTCCGTGTGATAGGCGGCATAGACCATCATCAAACCGGCGCAGAACACCATCACACCCCAACTGCGGGCGACCAGGTTAACCACCGGCCCTTGCTCCGCCACGCCGAAGAACGAGCGCATCGCGAACGACGGCGCCAGCGCCATGCTCACGACGCTGCACGTCCCGAGGCCCGAGACGATCAAAATCCAGTCGATGTTGTTGACGATCCAGCCCATCTGCGTCCCCTGCCCGATCCGCACCTGATACGGCGAACGCCACCGGGCGGATCAACGCTCCGGCGGCACCGCCTCAAAGTAGAAATGGTAATGCGTCCGGCACCCCGGATTGAACCCCGCGCCACACGCCGGGCAGACATTGCCGCAGCCGAGATAGTCGCGAACGCTCAACTCCGTCCCGCACACGCCGCACATCACTGCGGGCTGGTCCCATTCGCGCTGCGGCCACACGGAAACCGGATGGCCCGCCAGCGCATCGTGGCAATCCTTGCAGGCGTAATAGACGCCGCAGCATTTCATCTTGATCGCGATGACGTCCACCGGCGAATGCCAGTGCGCGCAGCGTGTCTGCGCATCGACATCGACCCCACGCACCCTTGGCCGCTCGCTCATCAGATCACCCGCGACGGTGGCGACCGCAGCGCCGTCACCAGCACACCCAGCGCCGTGGCAAGTTCATGCCGGCTGCTCGCCGCGCCCAACGCCACACGGATTGCATTCGGCGCGTTGCCACCGACGCTGAACGCGTCGCTCGGCACCACCGCCAGTCCCTGCCGCTGCACATGCGCCGTCAACTCCGACTGCGTCCAACCACGCGGCAAGGACAGCCACAGATGATGCCCCGTCGGCCGCGCCGCATACGGCAAACCCTCCAGCACCTGCGCCGCCAGCTTCTGCCGCGCCGCGGATTCTTCGCGGATCGCACCAACGATCGCATCCGCACTGCCATCGCGGATCCAGCGCACCGCCAGTGCACTCATCAACGGTGTCGCCATCTGCGCCACCGCACGCAAGCCATCCGCCACAGCGTGCGCGGCAGCCGCATCGGGCGCGAGCAGGAACGATGTGCGCAAACCCGGCGCCATGCACTTCGACAAACTCGCCAGATAAAACGTGCGCTCCGGCGCCAGCGTCGCCAGCGGCACAGCATCGGGCTCGAGCAGCCCATACGCGTCGTCTTCGATCAGTAGCAGATCATGCGCCCGCGCGATCTCCACCACCGCCGCGCGCCGCGCCGCTGAAATCGTCACCGTCGTCGGATTGTTGATCGTCGGCACGAGATACAACGCCTTCGGGCGATGCGCCTTGCACGCCGCCAGCAACGCATCCGGCAACACACCTTCGCCATCCGTCGCGAGGCCGACCAGATTCACGCCAGTGAACTCCGCCGCCGCTTTCACACCCGGATAGGTCAGCGCCTCCGTGAGCACCGTCTCCCCGCGCCCAACCGCCGACGCCAACACCAGTAGCAACGCACACTGTGTCCCCGGACAAATCACCAGCCGGTCAGCGGCCGCCTCCGGCAATCGCCGCCGCAGCCACGCCGCCACCGCATCGCGTTCCTCTGCCGGTCCGCCGGTCTCACGATAAGCGAGGTAACTCGACAGTCCTTCCTCGCGCGAGATCGCCGCCACGCCACGCGCGATGCGCCCTTCCAGATCGGCATCGAGTGGCTGTGGCGGCAGGTTCATCGACAGATCGAACGCCGCCCACGGTGCCCGCGCGTGCCGCACCTGCGCCAGGCTCTCGGCGACAAACGTCCCCTGCCCGACCCGCGCCTCTACCAGCCCGCGCTCCCGCGCCTCGCGATAGGCCCGCGTCACGGTCGAAAGATCGACGTCCAGCGCCTTTGCCAACGTCCGGTGCGTCGGAAGCTGCTGCCCGCGGGTCAGCCGGCCGCCGTCGATATCCGACGCCAGCGCCTCCACGATCCGCTCATACAGCGGCCCAGGCCGGTCGGCGATTGCAGGGGTCCACTCCATACAATATTCCAGACAATCGTTTGAATTGTCTGGACTGTAGACCACTTTGTGTGGAGAACCACAACAGCAAACAGGAGCTAATCGCATGACCTCGCCGGTTCAATCGGACGCCGTCTTCACGAAAACGGACTTCATCCGCGGCGCGCTGGGTCAGTGCCCGAACTGCGGCAAGGGCCACCTGTTCCGCGCCTTCCTGAAGATCGCGGATCACTGCGATGCCTGCGGCGAGGAATTCCACCATCACCAGGCCGACGACTTCCCGGCCTATCTGGTGATCGTGTTCGTCGGCCACCTGATCGTCGGCCTCGTCATGTGGGCGGAGGCGGTACAGGCGTTCAGCACCTGGATGGAGGTGGCGATCTTCCTGCCGCTCACCGCGCTGCTGTCGCTCATTCTGCTACAGCCGACAAAAGGTGTCGTGGTCGCGCTGCAATGGCGCGTGGGCATGCACGGTTTCGCGCAGAGTCGCCGGATCACCACGCACTAAGCACGGTCGCGCACTGATCAACGCAACTGTTCAAACATGTCGATGCCGTGACCGCAACGCGGCCACGGCATGACAGGCGTATTGCTTTACATTTATCCGCGCTGACCGCGATGCATCGTCATCTGCTGCTGTTGTTCTGTACGCAGCTGATCGACGCCCTGTTGAGCACCCTGCGCCGTGGTCAACGCCTGATCGGCGGTTTGCTGTGCGTGCTGTGCAGCCGACAATGCCTGATCGGCGGTCGACTGGGCCTGCTTCACGCTATCTGTCGAAGCACAGCCACTCATGAAGATGGCCGCAGCACCGGCCAATGACACCAACGAGATTTTGGACATGATCCTGTTCACACCCGACTCCTTTACTTTTTACATTGTGTGCAGGTTGGAACTCTCGCCACACAAGGCGCACGAAGGTTCCGGTTCAATTGGATGAAAAATCCAATTAGAGCGGGAACAAGCGACCCTCGAAATTGTTCCAAAATTGGAGAGGCAATATGCATTACATTTCGAGGGTTCTTGTCGTATGCGCGCTTGCAGCAAGCGCGAGCATCTCGGGTGCATCTGCAAAAGATGCGAAACATGGCGCAGATGTGGCAAAGCCCGTTGCGCCTGCCAACTTCAAGGACATTCTCGTTCAGGACATGCAGCCGTTGGCCGTCGTGCCGCGCGCCGAGCTCGTCAAATTTTACGATGCACGCGATTACGAACCGGCATGGACCGGCGATGACGACAAGATTGCGGCCTCGCAACGTGCCATCAGGATTCTACAAGCCGCCGACAAACAGGGCCTCTCACCACGCGATTATCTCGCGCCGCTGAAGCAATGGAAGAAAGCACCGACAACAGGTGCTGCGGCGATGCACTACGACATCGCGCTCACGACAACATTGCTGCGTTACGCGCATGACGTCAGCGTCGGCCG
>DATAHD010000399.1:0-5302 GCA_036263395.1 Rhizomicrobium sp.
GTTCCAGCGGCGATTGGAGACACGCTCGTAAACGCTCAGGCGGGCGCTGATGGCGCGGAACGGCGCAACGGCCTCAACGATCTCAGCTGCGTTGAGCGGCGCGGCATCGCCCGCGAGGTGCGGGAGCTTGGCGAACTGCTCGACACCGGTGTCGGTGATGAGGCCGCCACTACGCTCCGTGATGAAAACGCGTCTATCATTGCTGCGCCACAGGGCGTAGGGGAGCTTTTCGACCAGGCTGACTGTGATGGCGTCGGGATAGCGGCGCTGCACGGTGGCGTCAGCGACCCACGGCAGGTGCAGCAGCTTCTCGCGCGCAGTACGCAGGTCGGCGCTGAAGATCGACTGACCCGGCTCAAAGCCGAGGACGGCGGTGATCGTCTCCGGCGGGGTGCGGACGTTGCCGCCGATATGAACTTCCTGGATGCCGAAACCGGCGTCGTGGACCAGCGCAGCAGAAGTGGCGTTGGCGCGGGAGATCGTGTTGCCGACATAGCCGCCGATGAAGAGCGCGCCGACGAAGGCGAGGATAATCATCGCCAGGGTCAGCGCGAGCATCGGACGGCGGACGATGAAGAGGCTGGCAAACCAGGCCTTCAGGTTCTCAAAGCGCGACGGCGGCGGGCGGCGATTATAGTTACGGGAGGATTCACGCGCGCGCGATTCCGAGCGGCCCGGCTTGCGGGCCGCCGTGGCGCGGCCATTGCCGCCGCGCGCTTGCGAGCGTGTGATCTTCACCTGTCGCAAGAAGCATCCTCCACGAGCCAGCGGCAGAGCTTGGCGTAGCTCATGCCGATGAAGGCGGCCTGCTCAGGGACCAGCGAGGTCGGCGTCATGCCGGGCTGGGTGTTGGTTTCAAGCGCGACGAGGCGGTGTTTGCCCTCGGTGTCGTCGTAGCGGAAGTCGGTGCGCGATACGCCGCGGCAACCGAGCGCGTCATGCGCGAGGACGGCAAGGCGCTTGGCCTCCTCCGCGACATGGGCCGGCACCGGCGCGGGCAGCGTATGCTTGGAGCCGCCGTCGGAGTACTTCGCTTCGTAGTCGTAGAATTCGAGGCTGGTGGTGATCTCGGTGACGGCGAGCGCCTTGCCGCCCATCACGGCGACGGTGAGTTCGCGGCCCGGCACGTATTCTTCGACCATCATCTCGCTGGAGAGATTCCAGGTCTCGCTGCCGAGCGCTTCTGGCGGGCGGTTGTCGCCCTTGCGGATGATGAAGACGCCGACGGAGGAGCCTTCGTTGACCGGCTTCACCACATAGGGCGGGTCCATCAGATGCTGCGCGGCGGCCTCGCGGCGGTCGGCCACGATGGATTTGACGATCGGGATACCGGCGGCGCGATAGACGTCCTTGGTCTTCTGCTTGTGCATGGCGAGCGCCGAGGCGAGCACGCCGGAATGGGTGTACGGCAGGCGCAGCAACTCCATCACACCCTGAACCGTGCCGTCTTCGCCGAAGCGGCCATGCAGGGCGTTGAACACGGCATCGACCTTGGCCTCGACCAGCTGGCTGCCGACATTCGGGCCGGGATCGATCTCGACGACGTCGAAGCCTTCCTCGCGCAGCGCGGCGGCGCAGCCCTTGCCGGAGGACAGGCTGACTTCGCGCTCGGCGGACATGCCGCCCATCAGAACGGCCACTCTCTTATATGCGGTCACGTGTGCTCTCCCGCGGCGGGGATGCCCACGCGCTTGATTTCCCAGTCCATCTCGACGCCGGATTTGGCGCGGACGCGGGCGCGAACCTCTTCGCCCAGCGCCTCGATATCGGCCGCCGTGGCGTCGCCGGTGTTGATGAGGAAGTTGCAGTGCTTCTCGCTGACCTGCGCAGCGCCATGCGTCAGGCCGCGGCATCCGGCTTCGTCGATCAACTGCCACGCCTTGTGGCCAGGCGGATTCTTGAAAGTGGAACCGCCAGTCCTGCTCTTCACGGGTTGGGATGCCTCACGCTGTTCGACGAGCGCTTCCATGCGCGCGCGAATCACCTCCGGAACATCCTTTGTGCCCTCAAACACGGCACTGACAAAGATCAAATCCTCTGGAACCAGTGTTTTACGATAGGCAAAATCGATGTCTTCGCGCTTCAGCGTGATCTTTTCGCCGTTGCCCGTGATCGCCGTCGCTTCGACAAGGATGTCCTTGATCTCGCGACCGTAGCAGCCGGCATTCATTTTGAGTGCGCCGCCGACTGTGCCCGGGATGCCGCGCAGGAACTCAAGCCCCGCGATGCCGGCATCGGCCGCGGCACGCGCGACGTTGGCGTCAAGCGCAGCGGCACCAGCGGTGACGCGCGTGCCCTCGACCGTGACCTTGCCCATGCTGCCCGGCAGACGGACGACGACGCCGGGGATGCCGCCGTCGCGAACGATGAGGTTCGAGCCGACGCCGATCACGCTGACCGGCATGTCGACTTCGCGCGAGAACAGGAAGCTGGCGAGATCGTCGGCATCGGCGGGGCGGAACAGCCACTCGGCGGCGCCACCGGCACGGAACCAGACAAGGTCTTTCAACGCCGCGCCCTGCGTATAGGTGCCGCGAACCGGCGGAAGGGCGTCGCAAGGGCGGGTCATTGGCCCTTCCCTTCCAACGCGGTCAGCACGGTCTCCAGACCGTTGGCCCACTGCGTGATCGAGCCCGCGCCCAGGAACACGATGGCGCCGTTGGCGAGATTGCCTTCGAGCGAGCGGACAAGCGCAGGGAGATCCTCCGCACTGTCGATCACGCGCACGTCGCGGTGGCCGTGGGCGCGCAGCGCGTCGGCATAGGTGTCGCGATTGATACCTTCGATCGGCTGCTCACCCGCGGCATAGACCGGCGCGACGATCGCGATGTCGGCGTCGTTCAGGCACTTGGCGAAGTCGCTGAAGGTGTCGCGCAGGCGGGTGTAGCGGTGCGGCTGAACCACAGCGACGACCGGGCCGCTGTACGCCTGGCGCGCGGCTTTCAGCGCGGCAGCGATCTTGAACGGGTTGTGGGCGTAGTCGTCGATGATCGACGCGGACTTCCACTCACCAACCTTGGTGAAGCGGCGGCCGACACCGGCGAACTTGTTGAGCGCGGTGCGGATGGTTTCATCCGGTACGCCAAGCTGGCGCGCCACGGTGACGGCGGCGAGGCTGTTCTGGACGTTGTGCTCGCCCGGCATCGGCAGACTGATGCCTGCGATGGTGGTCTGCGTGCCCTGGATGCGGTCGGTGATGACCACATCGTAGTGCGACGCGCCGTTGGCGAAGCTGAGGTTCACCGCGCGGACGTCGGCCTGCGGATTGAAGCCGTAGGTGATGAGGCGGCGGTCTTCGATACGGCCGACCATCGCCTGCACTTCGGGATGGTCGATGCACAGCACCGCGAAACCGTAGAACGGCACGTTTTCGATGAAGCGCTGGAACGCGTCGCGCATCTTGTCGAAGGTGCCGTAGAAATCGAGATGATCGGGGTCGGCATTTGTGACGACCGCGACTTCCATCGGCAGCTTGAGGAAAGTGCCGTCGCTCTCGTCCGCCTCTACCACGACCCACTCGCCGGCGCCGAGACGCGCGTTGGTACCGAACTGGTTGATGATGCCGCCGTTGACGATGGTGGGATCGAGGCCGCCGGCGTCGAGCAGTGCGGACACCATGGTGGTGGTCGTCGTCTTGCCGTTGGTGCCAGCGATGGCGACGCAGGACTTGAGCCGCATGATCTCGGCCAGCATTTCGGCGCGGCGGACCAGCGGGATGCTCTGCGCGCGGGCGGCGTCGAATTCCGGATTGCCGGCCTTGATCGCCGACGAATAGACGACGACGTGCGCGTCCTTGATGTTGTCCGCGTTGTGCCCGATGACGATGGCGATGCCCATCTTGCGCAGGCGTTTGACGTTGGCGTTGTCCGCCGTATCGGAGCCGCGCACAGTGTAGCCGAGATTGTGCATGATCTCGGCGATGCCGCTCATGCCGATGCCGCCGATGCCGACGAAGTGAATCGCACCGATGGACAGCGGCACGCGGGTCTGTGCGGTACGAACGGGCGCGCTCATGCGGCAGCTCCCGCGAGTTTTTCCACCAGGTCCGCGAAGCGCTGTGTCGCGTCGGGTTTGCCGAGGGTGAGCGCCGATGCAGCGCGGCGCGCAAGGTCTTCGGGATCGCTGAAGGCGGCGGTGAGCATGTCGGCCATGACTTGCGGTGTGAGCGTCGACTGCGTTACGCGCCAGCCGCCACCGGCGTTGGCGAGGGCATCGGCGTTCGGTGTCTGGTTGTCGTCAAGGGCGTGCGGCAGCGGGATGAGGATCGCGGGGCGGCCGATGACGGCGAGCTCGCTGACCGTGCCGGCGCCGGAGCGGCCGATGACGAGATGCGATTTCGCCATGCGCACCGGAAGGTCGGTGAAAAACGGCGCGAGCTCGGCCTTCACGCCGCTGTCGGCATAAGTGAGGCGCACGGTCTCGAGATCTTCGGGGCGGCACTGCTGCACGATGTTGAGACGCTCGCGCAGCTCGGCGGGCATCAGCTTCACCGCGTGCGGCACGAGTTCGCTGAGCGCACGCGCACCCTGACTGCCGCCGAATACGAGAAGATGGAGCGGATCGTCTTTCAGCGGCGTCTCATACGGCGCGGCGGCTTGTGCGAGCACCTCCGGACGCATTGGATTGCCGGTGTAGGTGACCTTCGACATGTCCTTCGGCAGGAAGCGCACGAGCGGGAGACCGCCGGCGATCGTCTTCACGCGGTTGGCGACGAGACGGTTGGCGCGGCCGAGTACGGCGTCGGGCGCAAGGATGGCGGTCGGCAGCTTCGCCATGATCGCGGCAAGCATCACCGGCACCGACGGATAACCGCCGAAGCCGACGACGGCGGCCGGCTTGATGCGGCGCAGTTTGGCGAGCGAGACGGCGATGCCGGCCGCGATCTCGAACGGCGCGGTCATCAGGCGGATTTTGCTGCGGTCGGAGAACGCAGCCGCGGGCACGATCTCGATCTGCGCTTCGGGGAATTGCGTTTTGTACGTGGTGCCGCGCGCATCGGTCATCACGACGATCTTCTTGCCGCGGCGCACGAGTTCCTGCGCAAGCGCCTGCGCCGGAAACAGGTGGCCGCCCGATCCGCCCGTCGACAACACGATGGTGTTGCGTGACGTCATGCTCGCGCACCCATCATCGAGAGCAGGCTGACTTCACGCTGGCCGATCTGTGAACGCTGACGTGTGACCGCGAGCGCGAGGCCGGTGGTGAGCGCGACGGCGAAGAGCGAGGAGCCGCCGTAGGAGATGAACGGTAGGGTCATACCTTTGGCGGGCAACAGGCTGACGGCAACGCCCATGTTGATGAA
>DATAHD010000400.1:0-13580 GCA_036263395.1 Rhizomicrobium sp.
TGGATCTGGAACGGCGGACCGTTCACCGTGCCGAGCGCGATGTCGAAGGCTGGCCTCAACATCATGACGAAGTCGCTCGCCAGCGAGTGGGGACCGCACGGCATCCGTCTGAATGCGATTGCACCGGGACCGTTCCCAACGAAAGGCGCGTGGGATCGTTTGAGCCCGTCGTCCGCCAACCGTGGCGAGAGCCGCGTCGGCGCACCGATGGCGCGCAATGGCGAGATGTTCGAGCTGTCGAATCTTGCCGTGTTTTTGATGGCGGATGGCTGCGAATATCTCACCGGTCAGACGATTGCCATCGACGGCGCGATGCATCTGCAGGGCGGGAATTTCTCGCAGCTTGCTTCACTCGGCGATGAACAGTGGGATGCGATCCGCAATCAGATCCGCTCGACCAACGATCAGGACAAAGCAAAGCGCAGCGTGTGATCGCGTTTGCGATTTGAGACAGGTTCCATCGCTGTTTGTGATTTGACTCGCGCGCGCCGCAGGCGGAAGCTTTTCATGCCGCTGATCGGCGCGCGCGTCGCATTTCCGAAACCCCTCGGAGCAAGACGGCGCCAACGGCGCGGCATCGACAGCAGCGGCCACCAGGGAGGTTCCATATGGAAGAGACTCCACCGGGTTCGTTACCCGGGCTCCGCGAGCCCCGCGGAGCCACAGCCGGCTAGGCGCACACCGGCTGCCACCCAAAAAGCGAAACTGAAACCAAGCGGGAGCAATCCCGCTACCAGAAGACAGCCCATGATGGGCAATCCGGGAAGCTGTGCTTTCCACCGAGTGACACACAGAAAGCCCCGTCGAGAGATCGGCGGGGTTTTCGTTTGTGCTACTTCCACACCGCTTCGGTCGTGCCGTAGGGCGGCAGATCGAAACTCGGTTGTGCCGGCTCGTTCGTGAATTTGATCGCCGGGCCGATATGCGGATTGCCGGCGGGGTCGCGCAGGAGCATGCCGCGCGCCTTCGATTGCGGGTCGTTGAAACCGTCTTTCAACGAATGCACCGGCGCCCAGCACAGGTCGATCGGTTCGAGGAACGCTTCCCACTCCGCACGCGTCTTCGATTTGAATGTCTCGGTGAAATAGTCGGTCAGCGGCTTCTGGCTTTCGCCGGGCTCGCCCGCGGCTATGTCGAGCAACTCAGGACGGCCGAGCGCCTTCAGGAGGTTCTCCGAGAATTTCCGCTCCGATCCGGCGAGCACAATATATTGCCCGTCGCTGGTCTCATAGATCCGGTTCATCGCCTGGCCGCCATAGTTGCGCATAGCGTGCGGTTCCGGCGCGCGATCCTCGGCGAACACGATGCCGGTGATGTTCGGCGTCCACGCGATCAGGGCGTCGTACATCGCGATGTCGATATAATCGCCCTTCCCCGTCTTCGTGCGCGCCAGCAGCGCCATCAGGATCGCCGACAGCGCGGTGAGCGACGACGCCATGTCGGCGGCGACAAGGTTCGGCATATTTGGTTTGTTGTCGGTCAGCCCGCGCGACAGGTCGAGCGTGCCGGCCAGCGCCTGGACCCCGAGATCGTGGGAGGGCTTGTCGCGATAGGGGCCATCCTGCCCGAACGCACTGATCGAGCAATAGACGATGTGCGGATTGCGCGCCGCGACCACTTCGTACCCGATACCGAGACGCTTCACAACGCCGGGGCGGAAAGCCTCGACAATGACATCCGCTTCATCGGCCAGCTTGAGGAATGCGTCGCGCTGCGCCGGGTCCTTCAGATCGAGCGCGATGCTGCGCTTGCCGCGGGCGATATTGCGGAACCAGACGGTGGTGCCGTCGTTCATACGGGACCCCATGTTGCGCACGGGCTCGCCACCGCCGGTCTTCGGCTCGACCATGATCACGTCAGCGCCATGATCGGCCATCGTCATGGTGAGGTGGGGACCGGGTAAGAACTGGGAGAGATCGAGTACGCGAATACCGTCGAGTTTCATGGCGGGCCTGTTTGAGCAATTCCAATTCGTCTATAGCAGACGAGAGCATTTCGAGAAGGAACCGATATGTCCAGCGAACAACTGCACGCCCCGCGCGAGCGCCTTTCCAAAGAGACGCTCGCCATGCATCACGCCATCGTCTCGCTGATGGAAGAGCTGGAGGCGGCGGACTGGTACCGGCAACGCTCCGACGATTGCGACGACAAGAAGCTCAAGGAAATCCTGCTGCACAACATGCGCGAGGAGATCGAGCATGCGGCGATGATCCTCGAATGGCTGCGCCGCAACAACGAACACTTCGCGAAAGAGCTGAAGGAATATCTCTTCACAGAGAAAGACATCATCGAAGTCGAGCACGACGCCGAGAAGGGCTGAGTTTGCGGCGAGCGTCCGAATCGTGAGCAATTGGCGCGCTCACGATTCGGACGGCACGATGAACCGGCAGGAATGGAACAGGCTCGGTAAAGTTTTCGCAGACGAAGTCTGCGACATCGTTCGCGAAGAGACGAGCGATGAGATGAAGCGCTACGTGGCGGCGGCCAAGCTGCCAAAAGACGCGACGCTCGTCGATTTCGGTTGCGGTGTCGGCACCTTCATCCACCGCTTCGGTGCGAAATTCAAAACCATCGTCGGTGTGGAGTTTGCAGCCAGCGCGATCGCGCAAGCGAAAGTTCTGTGTGCCAACCGGCGCGACGTGCGCTGGATGACCGCCGACATCGTGCGTGCCGCAAAAGAGATCGGGCGCGTCGCCGATCTGACCGTGTGCCTGAACGTGATCACCTCCACCAGCCGCGCCAAACGCGCCGCGCTGTGGCAGAGCCTTGCCGACACCACGAAGCGTGGCGGGCATACGTTGATCGTGGTGCCGTCGCTGGAGTCGGAGGCGATGGTGCAGGCCATCGTGAACCGAGGCAAGAAGCTGAAGCTCGCCGCGAAGGACGGTCATGTGGTGCGCGAGGAGGCGACGCAGAAGTTCTTCGAAAAAGCCGAACTGCGCGCGGTGTTGGCGGAGGCAGGCTTCACCTTGAAGAAGCTGGGCCGCGCCCACTATCCCTGGACCATCGAAGGCGAACGCGAAACCGCGTCCCGCGCCGCCAACCGGCCGTGGGATTGGGTGTGCCTGGCGCAGCGGAACTAACTTAAGCGCCTACTGAAACGCCTGCAGCCCCGTCATCGCGCGGCCCAAGATCAGCGCGTGGACGTCGTGCGTGCCTTCATAAGTGTTCACGGCTTCCAGGTTCAGGACGTGGCGGATGACCTGATACTCGTCGCTGACGCCGTTGCCGCCGTGCATGTCGCGAGCTTCGCGGGCGATGGCGAGGGCCTTGCCGCAATTGTTGCGCTTCATCAGGGAGATCGCCGGTGGTGCCGCCTTGTCTTCGTCCATCAGGCGACCGAGGCGCAGCGCACCGTGCAGGCCGAGCGTGATTTCCGTCTGCATGTCGGCCAGCTTCTTCTGAATCAGCTGGTTGGCGGCGAGCGGGCGGCCGAACTGTTTGCGATCCAGCGTGTACTGCCGCGCCGCATGCCAGCAGGCTTCGGCGGCGCCCATCGCGCCCCATGCGATGCCATAGCGTGCGCGATTGAGGCAGCCGAACGGACCGGAGAGCCCCTCGACATTCGGCAACAGGTTCGCTTCCGGCACGAATACGTCCTCCAGCACGATCTCGCCGGTGAGGCTGGCGCGCAGGGAGAACTTGCCTTCGATCTTCGGCGTCTTGAAGCCCTTGAAATCGCGTTCGACAACAAAGCCGCGAATACGGCCGTCGAGCTTCGCCCATACCACTGCAACATCTGCGATGGGTGAGTTGGTGATCCACATCTTCGCACCGTTGAGGATGTAGCCGCCATCGGTGCGGTCGGCACGCGTCTTCATCCCGCCGGGATCGGAGCCATGATCCGGTTCGGTCAGGCCGAAGCAGCCGACGAATTCCCCGCTCGCCAGCTTCGGCAGGAATTTGCGGCGCGTCTCTTCGGTGCCATAGGCATAGATCGGATACATCACGAGCGAGTTCTGCACGCTCATCGCCGAGCGATAACCGCTGTCGACGCGTTCGACTTCACGCGCGACGAGGCCGTAGCAGGTGTAGCTGAGATTGGCGCCGCCATATTCCTCCGGCAGCGTGATGCCGAGGAAGCCGACTTCGCCCATCTCTGTCATGATGGCGCGGTCGAACGTCTCATGCCGGAAGCCTTCCTTCACGCGAGAGAGCAGGCGCTCCTGACAAAAGTCGCGCGCGCTGTCGCGCACCATGCGCTCTTCGTCGCTCAACTCCTCGTTCAGTAGCAGAGGATCCGACCAGTCGAACGGCGCGTCGGATTTCGGCTTGGCGTGGTGCGGCGTTTTCGCGGCAGCGGACATGGGAGCCTTCAGCTTTTGAGGAAATCGAGGACGGCGGCCTTATAGACCTTGTCCCCCACGGCCGTCATGTGGTCCCGGTTCGGGACGGTGACGGCGCGGCCGTCGGAAAAGGCGGCGGCGAGGCCGTCGGGCATGCCGGTCAGGTCGTCCTTTTCGCCGCACACCACCAGAACCGGGCGTTGCGAGGTCGCGAGAACATCGCGCGAAAGATTGGCGGTCCGCGCGCGCATGCAGGCGGCGAGTGCTAAGCGGTCCTTGCCCGGCTGCTCCGCGAAGGCGCGAAACCGTTTCGCGATCGGGTTGGCGATCGCGGCCGGATCGTCTGTCGTCATCGCGTCCGCAATCTCAGCGCGCACCTTGGGATCGGCGACACGATCACGGTTGTTCTCCGGCGCGTCGAGATAGCTGGTACCCACGCCGCCGATGACAAGCTTCTTCACCCGCTGAGGATGTTTGATCAGGACATGGATCGAGATAAAGCCGCCCATCGAATAGCCCATCACATACGCGTCGCTGAGACCGGCGGCATCCATCACGGTGAGCACATCGTTTGCCATCTCGTCATGGCCATAGCCGGGTGTGGTGTGCGGCTTGTCGCTTTCGCCATGCCCGCGGCAGTCCATTGCCACGACGCGACAACCGGCGTCGTTCAGCGTCTGATACCAGCCGGGTGCTTTCCAGTTCTGCGCGCGGCTGGAGCCGAAGCCGTGCACAAGGACAATCGGCGCGCCGGTGCCAACATTCTCCCAGGCGAGGCGCACGCCATCGTTCGCAGTTGCGAATTCCGTCATTCGTATTCACCGAAAATTGCTGCCGCGAGCTTCGCAAACACGCGTCCGGCTGTCTATGATCGGCCGTCCTCAACCGGTTGTTCCATGTCCCTCGAACAGTTGAAAAAAGACGTCGCAGCCGCCGTGGATGCGATGCGCGATGAGTTGCTGTCGATTTCCCACGACATTCATAGCGAGCCCGAATTGGCGCTCGAAGAATTCAAATCGGCCGAGAAGCTGTGCGTCGCGGTCGAGCGCAACGATCTGAAGGTGCAGCGCGAGGCGTTCGGGCTGAAGACCGGCTATGCGAGTGAATTCGGCGACAGGGGGCCGACCATCGCAATCCTGTCCGAATACGATGCGCTGCCCGGCGTTGGCCACGCCTGCGGCCACAACATCATCGCGACAGCGGGCCTGGGTGCGGCGCTGGCGTTGTCCAAGCTGAACGGGCGGCTGCCGGGACGCGTGCGCTATCTCGGCACGCCGGCGGAAGAACGCTTCGGCGGCAAGGAGATCATGGCCCGCGAAGGCGCGTTCGATAAAACCGACGCGGCGATGATGATCCATCCGTCAAACATGAATCTGATGACCATGCCGTGCATCGCGATCTCCGAAGTGGAGGTGACGTATTACGGCCGTGCGGCGCATGCCTCGGCGGTGCCGTATCGCGGGCTCAATGCACTCGACGCCGTGGTCACGGCGTATCAGTCGATCGCACAACTGCGGCAGCACATCCGCAACACGGAGCGTATCCACGGCATCATCACCGATGGCGGCCTCGCGGCGAACATCGTGCCGGAGAAGGCGTCGTGCCGGTTCTATGTCCGCGCAGCCGACGTCAACGATCTGATCCCGCTGAAGCAACGCGTGCAGGCGTGCTTTGAAGCCGGCGCGCTGGCGACGGGGTGTTCGTACGACGCGTATTGGGGCGGCACCGACTATCTCGACCTCAAGACCAACTGGCCGATGGCGGAAGCGTTCGAGCGCAACGCGACGGCACTGGGCCGTGAGTTCTTCCCGGTGAAGGATATCCCGCCCGGCTATGCCGGCTCGACTGACATGGGCAATGTCAGCCATCGCGTGCCGTCGATCCATCCGATGCTGGGCGTCGCGCCCAGCAATGTGATCATCCACAACGCGGAGTTCGCACGCTATGCCGCAATGCCGAAAGGCGACGATGCGGTGATCGAAGGCGCCAAGGCGATGGCGATGACCGCGCTCGACCTGATGGTGGATCAAAACTTCCTGGCAAAGGTGAAGTCCGACTTCGAGGCGACGCGCGATATCTCCGACACCGCGATCGCGAAATCGCGCGAGCCGGTGAAGCAGGGACATCAGGCGCACGTTCACGGCGCGTGTGGCTGCGCATGAACATCTGGCTCGTTGTTGCGGCGATCAACGGCGCACTGGCGGTGGCGGCCGGTGCGTTCGGGGCGCATGCGTTGCAGGCGCGGCTCGATCCGCATGCGCTGCAGGTGTTCGAGACCGGCGCGCGCTATCACATGTACCACGCGCTCGCGATGGGGCTCGCGGCCATGATCATTCGCGGTGCGAGCGCCAGCGCAGCGCAGACCTCGGCGATGTTGTTCCTCGCCGGTATCGTGCTGTTCAGCGGTTCGCTCTACCTTCTGGCGCTGACTGGCGTGACCAAGCTTGGCATCGTCACCCCGTTCGGCGGGCTGGCGTTTCTGGCAGGCTGGGGCTTCCTCGCTTATGCGGCGACGAAGATTAACGCCTGACCGTCACAAGCTTCCGTTTCGGAATGCCGTAGTTTTCAGCTGACAAGTTGTCATTTCTGCTGGCTTTTTCGCGTGGGTTGGGCACACTGCCGCAACCACCCCTTGCAGCAGCGTCAGAAAAGCGGGACTCGCCAATGAGCCACGGAAACAAAGAACGCGTATTGATTGTGGGCGCCGGTATCTCCGGCTTGGGCGCCGCGCTGGCGTTCGGCGACGGTACGCGCGAGGTCATCATCCTGGACCGCGACCCACCACCGCCGGACATCTCGCCGGACGAGGCGTTCTACAAGTGGGATCGCAAGGGCGCGACGCAGGTCCGTCACAGCCACGCCTTCATCGGCCGCCTGACGTCCCTGATCCGCGACAAGTATCCCGATCTGCTGCAGGAACTGCTGGCGGAGGGAACCCGCCTGTTCGGCTTTGCCGACGGCCTGACGGCGCCGCAGATGACGAAGTACACGCCGGTCGCGTCCGACGATGACCTCAAGCTGCTGTTCAGCCGCCGCACGACCCTGGAACTGGTAATCCGCCGCTATGCCGCGCGCCGCGCGGGCGTGACGTTCGTGACCGACGCCGGCGTGCGCGGCCTGATCGCGCACAAGGAGAACGGCAAGTTGGTGGTCGATGGCCTGAAGGTCGAGCGCAACGGCGTCGCCTCCGAAATGCTGGCCGACGTCATCGTCGATGCCTCTGGCCGCAACACGACGTTCCCCGACTGGGTGCGCGCCGAAGGTTTCGACGTGCGTGAAGAGTCCAGCCCGTGCGGCATTCTCTATTACACACGCCACTACCGCCTGCGGGACGGCCAGGAAGAGCCACCGCGCGAAGGTCCGGCCGGTGGCGGCGATCTCGGCTATCTCAAGTTCGGCGTGTTCATGGGCGACAACCGCCACTTCTCGCTGACCTTGGCGACGCCGGAGATCGAAACTGAGATGCGCCAGGCCATCGTGCGGCCAGAGAATTTCGATGCGATGTGCATGTCCCTGCCCGGCGCCGCGCGCTGGATGAACACGGAGCGCGCCGAGCCGGTGAGCCAGGTGTTCTCGATGGGCGCGCTGTTCAACGTGTGGCGTCACTACGAGAAGGATGGCGAGCCGCAGGTGCTCAATTTCTTCCCGCTGGGCGACGCCGCGATCCGCACCAATCCTCTCTATGGTCGCGGCTGTTCGTCGGGCGTGGTGGAAGCGCATCTGCTGCGCGAGGCACTCGATGGCTCGAAGGATCCGGTCGCACGCGCCAAGACCTATGAAGCATCGCTGGTCGAGAAGATCCGGCCGTTCTTTGATTCCATGGTGTCGCTCGATCTGCAGGCCATCAAGCGCGCCGAACGTGAGCGCAATCCCGGCTACAAGCCGAGCTTCCGCGCCAAGCTGACCAAGAGCTTTGCCGAGGACGGCCTGATGCCGGCCCAGCGCGCGCATATCGAAGTCGGCCGTGCGATGTCGCGCGTCTTCCACATGCTGGATACGCCGGACAAGGCGCTGCGCAAGCCGGGCGTCATCCTGCGCATCCTGCAAACCTGGGCGACGCCGAAGTCGCGCAAGAAGAAACTCAATCTCTATCCCGAGCGGCTTGGCCCGACGCGGACAGAGATGTTCGAAACCCTGAAGATCGCCGCCTGAGGCGACGCAAACCGGAGAGAAACAATGGTGGACTTCCCCGAACCGACGATGATCAAGACGAACAGCATCGACATGGCCGTTTACGAGGCCGGCCCGAAGGACGGCCTGCCGGTGGTGCTGTGCCACGGCTTTCCGGAGCTTGCCTACTCCTGGCGGCACCAGATCCCGGCGCTCGGCGCCGCGGGCTTCCGCGTTCTGGCCCCTGATCAGCGTGGCTATGGCCGCACCTCGCAGCCGGCGGAGGTCACTTCCTATGACATGGAGCATCTGACCGGCGACCTCACCGGCATGCTCGATGCGTTCGGGATCAAGGACGCGATTTTCGTCGGCCACGATTGGGGCGGACTGATCGTGTGGCAGATGCCGTTGCTGCATCCGAGCCGCGTGAAGGGCGTGATCGGCGTGAACACACCGTTCCTGCCGCGCAGCCCGATCGACCCGATCATGGCGATGCGCGCCGCGATGGGCGACGACATGTACATCGTCTATTTCCAGAAGCCGGGCCTTGCCGATGCGGCGCTGGCAAAAGACGTCGGCAAATCGTTCCGCTTCTTCATGCGCAAGACCGGCATGAAAGCCGCCGACTATGCCAAGCTGCCGAAAGAGCAGCGCAACCTCGCTTTCGTGCAGGCGCTGGACCAGGACGAGAGCGCGTTCGGCGGCTCGCCGCTCCTCAACGATGAAGAGCTGAAGTTCTTCGTCGACACCTATCAGAAGACGGGCTTCACCGGCGGCATCAACTGGTATCGCAACCTGACCCGCAACTGGGAAAAGGGCGCGACGCTGGAGCAGAAGGTCCACGTGCCGGGTCTGATGATCATGGCCGAGGACGACATCGTCCTGTCACCGGCGATGGCGGACAACATGGAGCTGTTCGTCCCCGATCTCGAAAAGGTGCTGATCAAGGACTGCGGACACTGGACGCAGCAGGAGCACCCGGAAGAGACCAACGCCGCGATGATCGCCTGGCTGAAGAAGCGGTTCGGCTGAGCCGACCGCGAGCCGGAATAATTCCTTAAGCCTGTCAATGCCTTGCAGTGGGAACTCGGAGCCGCTTCAATCGCGGCCCCGAGTCTTGTAATTCTGTCGGCATGTCGTCCAGCGGCGAAGCGATCGATACCTTCTCCTACGCGGATCCGAGCGATCCGTGGTTCAAGAAGCTCGTCATCCGCGCGATCGAGCGCACGACCGGGCAGCCGTATCTCAAATGGATTTACGAGGATAACCGCGCGCATCCGCAGCAGGGCGAGACCTTCTGGGACGCGGCGGTGCGGCGGCTGGAGCTGAACCTCGTCTACAACAAAGAGATGCTGGCGACGTGGCCGAAGACCGGGCCGCTGGTCGTTATCGCCAATCATCCGTTCGGCGTGCTGGACGGGCTGGTCATCAGCCATCTCGTCTCCACCGTGCGCAGCGATTTTCGCGTGCTGACCAATGCCGTGCTGCTGCGCGCCGAAGAAGCGCGGCCGTGGCTGTTTCCGGTCGACTTTGCCGAGACCGAGGAAGCGCTGCAGACCAACCTGAAGTCGCGCGCGGAATCGAAGAAGCACCTGCAGAACGGTGGATGCCTTGTGGTGTTTCCGGCTGGCGGTGTTTCGACGACGCCGAAGATTCTGGACAAAACCGCGACCGATACCGCATGGGGAACACTAACCGCGCGGCTGATCAGCCAGGCAAAGGCGCCGGTCGCGCCGGTGTATTTCGCGGGCCAGAACAGCCGATTGTTCCAGATCGCGAGCCATGTCAGCGCGACGTTGCGTCTGTCATTGTTGTTCAAAGAAGTGCATGACCGGATCGGCACCAGCGTGGTGATGCGACTGGGCGACGTCATCCCGTACGAGCGGCTGGCGAAGATCACGGATCGAACGGAATTCATGAACCATCTGCGCGATGCGACATACGCTTTGGGCCAATACGCGCCCAACGCGTCGAAGAAGCGGGCCAAGCGGCCGCCCCGCAAAGCGCCGGGATCGCGCTATTGAGCGACGCCCACAAACCGAAGGTTGGATTGTTCGTCACCTGCCTGGTCGATCTGGTTCGGCCGCAGGTCGGCTTTGCCGCGATCAAGCTGCTGGAGCGTGCCGGCTGTGACGTCGTCGTGCCGAAGTCGCAGACGTGCTGCGGCCAGCCGGCGTGGAATTCCGGCGCCAACAAGCACGCCGCCGACATCGCGCGGCAAGTGGTGCAGACGTTCGAGCATTTCGACTACATCGTGGCACCGTCGGGCTCATGTGCCGGGACGCTGCGCCGCCATTATCCGGAGATCCTGAAAAGCGATCCGCAGTTCGCCAAGCGCGCCGAAGCGCTGGCGGCGAAGACGTATGAGCTGATGCAGTTCCTCAGCGATGTGCGCGGGCTTGCCGATCTCGATGTGAATTTCGACGGCACCCTGACCTATCACGACAGCTGCTCGTCGCTGCGTGAGATGGGTGTGAAGGAGCAGCCGCGCAAACTGCTGGGTTCGCTGAGCGGCGCGCAGATCTGCGAGTTGAAAGAGTCCGAAGTGTGCTGCGGCTTCGGCGGGTTGTTCGCGGTGAAGTACTCCGAGATTTCCGAGCGGATGGCAGACGACAAGATCGCCGATGCGGTGGCGAGCGGGGCATCGACGCTGACCGGCGCCGATCTCGGCTGCCTCCTCCATCTCGCCGGTCGCATGAAGCGGCGCGGTATCCAGATGGAGGTGCGGCACGCGGCGGAGATTCTGGTCGGCGACCATTCCCCGCCACTGGCGTCCGACAAGACGGACAAGCCATGAAGCTCGACCCGCAGGAGTTTGTTGCGGCGTCCCATGCCGCGCTGCATGACGAGCGGCTGAAGCCAGCGCTGGGCCGGCTCAAGACGCATTTCGCGTTCGGCCGCGCCAAGGCGATCGAACGCTTCGGCGACTGGCAGCCGTTGCGCGATGCCGGCAAGGCGATCCGGGATCATGCGCTGGCCAATCTCGATACGCTGCTGGAGACGTTCGAGCGCAACGTGAACACCAAGGGCGGTACGGTGCATTGGGCGCGCACGCCGGAAGAAGCGCGCACCATCATCGTGGGCATCCTGCGCGATGCCGGCGCCAGGACCGTCACCAAGGGCAAGTCGATGGTGTCGGAGGAGATCGAACTCAATCCGGCACTGGAAGCCGCCGGGTTTGTGCCGATCGAAACCGATCTCGGCGAATACATCATCCAACTGCGCAACGAACCGCCGAGCCACATCATCGCGCCGGCGTTTCATCTCAGCAAAGAAGACGTCGCCGAGACCTTTCGCACGTCGCACACCGACCTCGATCCAGCGCGCAATCTGGAAGAGCGCAACACGCTGGTCTCCGAAGCGCGCAAGATCCTGCGCGCGAAATTCGAAGCGTCCGATGCCGGTATCACCGGTGCGAACTTCCTGAGCGCCGCCGAAGGCGCTGCGGTCATCGTGACCAACGAGGGTAACGGCGATCTTTCGCGCCTTCTGCCCAAGACCCATATCGTCGTGACCGGTATCGAGAAGGTGGTACCCGATCTCGACGACGTGGCGGTGCTGGTGCGGCTGCTGACGCGTTCGGCCACCGGGCAGGATATCTCGAGCTATGTCTCGATCATGGCGGGGCCGCGCGGGGCGGAGCAGACCGACGGGCCGGAGAACTTCCACGTCGTGCTGGTCGACAACGGCCGCAGCGAGTTGATGGCGACCGACGCCGAAGAGGTGCTGCGCTGCATCCGCTGTTCGGCGTGCCTCAATCACTGCCCGATCTATGCGGCGGTTGGCGGCCATGCGTACGGCGCCACCTATCCGGGGCCGATCGGTGCGGCTCTCAATCCGGGACTGCTCGGTCTCGCTGAGGCCCATCACCATCCGAACGCCTCCACCTTCTGCGGCCGCTGCGCCGAAGTGTGCCCGGTGAAGATCCCGCTGCCGACGATCATGCGCAGCTGGCGGGCGCGCGAGTATGAGCAGCGGCTGGCGCCTAGAATGAATGTGCTCGGTCTTGGCCTGTGGGCGTTCGCGGCGAAGAACCCGGCGCTATACCGCTTCGGCACCGGCATCGCCGCGCGGCTGCTGAAGCTGATCGGACGCGATGGCGCGGTGCACAGTTTCCCCCTGATGAAGGGCTGGTTCGCGGTGCGCGATTTCCCGGCGCCGCAGGGCAAGACGTTCATGGAGCAACTTCGGCGATGAGCGCGCGCGACGACATCCTCGCCACGATCCGCGCCCGCAAGCGGCCGCCGACAGCGCACCCGCCGCGCTATCAGGTGGCGCCGATCGACGGCGACCTGGCGCAGACCTTTGCCAAGCGCGCGAGCCTCGTGAATGCCGTGGTGCAGGAGGTGGCGAGCCTCGCCGATGTGCCCGCCGCGGTGGCCGAGTTGCTGCGCGCCCGCAACATGGCCGCCGAAATTCATCTGCCGCCCGATCCGAACGCGCAAGCGCTTGCGTGGGCCAGTGCCTCCGGCATCGAATTGAAGACGACACCGCCAGGACCGGATAGCGCCGCAATCAACTTCGCACCCTACGGCATCGCGGAGACGGGAACGCTGGTCTATCCGGCGGCACAGGAACGCCCGGCGTCGTGGCATTTCCGCCCCGGGTTCGAGATCGCGGTCATCAAGGCGAGCGATATCAAGACGCGACTGGAGGATTGCCTTGCCGCGATCAAAGCGGCGGGAGCGTTTCCGCACACCGTCAATCTGGTGACCGGCCCGTCGCGCACCGGCGACATCGAGCAAACACTCGAACTCGGCGCCCACGGTCCGAAGGCGCTGGCAATCCTGATCGTGAAAGATTGAGGACGCCCTGGGGCCTTCTGATCTGCTTCAGCTCGCCGCTACTGCCAGTCAACGATCAGGGGTGAGCTTTGCGATACGCCTCGATCTCATCGAGGTTCTGAATTCCGTACTTTGCCTTTTCGACGTTGTCTGCGTCCCCTTCGGCAACAATCTTGTCAAACCAGAACCGTGCGCGTGTACGGTTCAATTGGTCTGGCGCATTTGATAGCTGCAACGCGAGGTCGAAGCGCGCATCAAGATCGCCGTTCTCCATTGCAACGGTCATCCAGCGGATAGCGTCGGAAGGACGATGAGTGATCGCATAAAATGCCGATAAGCGCCGCGCAGCTGACACGGAGCCGCGCATCGCTTGCACCTTCGCATCAGCCAACTCCACTCG
>DATAHD010000401.1:0-3156 GCA_036263395.1 Rhizomicrobium sp.
GCCGACATCGAGAGCATCAAGGAGCCGATGCTGAAGAGCTTTCGCCAGTTCGCCGATGAGCAGGGCGAAGACCGCCTGGCGCTCGCCGCGCTCACCCGTACGCGCGATGCCGAGTACACCCGCGAGCAATTGGGCACGGTCGAGGTGCCGACCCTGGTGATCGCTGGCGCCTATGACGAACTCGCCGGGAACGCGGACAATCTGGCGAAGGCCTTTCCGGACGGCCGCGCCGTCACGATCCCTGGCTGCGACCACTTCTCGGCGATCCCGCACGTTCTCTACAAGGCGACGGTGTTCGACTTTTTGGATGGGACGTTGCCATAGCCGATGACCGACACACCGATCGCAACCATCGGCCTGAGCCACATCTCGATACGTGTGCGCGACGTGGCGCGCTCGAAGGCATGGTATCAGGCGGCGCTCGGCTTTGAAGTGCTGACCGAAGGTCCGGCACCGACACCTGATCGCACCTACAGTGCGATGGGATTGCTCTGCGACGGAAGGCTGGCTCTGGAGTTGCTGCAATCTCCAGACGGACACGCCGCCGATATCAAGACATTCGGCATCGTTGGCCTGTCACTCACGGTGCCTGACATAGAGGTGGCCGCATCGCAGGCGCAGGCCAAGGGTCTCGACCCCACGCCGGTTATCGAAGCTGGAGACTGGAAGGTTGTGTTTCTGCGCGATCCGGACGGGAATGTCGTTGAGTTTGTGATGCAGCCGCCGGGTGCCACATCGATTGCAGACTTTGCACCGGTTCTTCGAGCGCGGCGTCTCAACGCCAGTTCCTAAAGGTCAACTAAGGCGACCAATCAGGAAGCGATGCACCGCGGCCTCACCCGGCGAGAGTTTGCCTGCGCCATCGTTCGACTTGCGGATGTGCAGCTTCAGCTCACCGGCAAGGAATGCCTCCACCACCGTCGGATGGACATAGCACTTTCGGCAAACGGCAACCGTGTTGCCGAGCTTCTCAGCAGCCTGCGCAATGACGGCCTTCACGGCACGCTTGCCACCGGCTTGCGATGTCGGCGTATCGAGTTCGTTCAACGCCGTCGCCGCCATCACCGTGCCGGCCCAGGTGCGGAAGTCTTTCGCCGTCACATCACGGCCGCTGATCTCACGCAGATAGTCGTTCACGTCCGATGACGTCACCATCTGGTTCGCGCCGTCGGCATCGAGATATTGAAACAGCTGCTGCCCCGGCAATTCCTGCAGCGCCCGCACGATGGTCGCGACGCGCCGGTCGCGGATTTTCAGATTCCACGTCTTGCCGCTCTTGCCCTTGAAGTGGAAGCGCAGCGCCGTGCCTTTCACATCGACATGCGGATCATGCAACGTCGTCAGGCCGTAGCTGTGGTTATCCTTCGCGTAGTCCTTGTTGCCGACGCGCACGAGGGTCGTCTCCAGCAGATGCACGATGGTCGCCAGCACCTTCTCACGCGGCAAACCGTGCTTGGCCATGTCATGGCTCACGCGCTCGCGGATTTTCGGTAGCGCCGCTGCGAACAACAGGATGTGCTCGAACTTTGCGCTCTCGCGCAGCGCGCGGAATTCGGCGTTGTAGCGATACTGTTTGCGGCCGCGTGCGTCGAAGCCCGTCGCCTGGATGTGACCGTTTGCGTTCGGGCAGATCCACACATCGGTCCACGCCGGCGGAATGGCGAGGCAGCGGATGCGCCACAACACGCGCTTGTCGTGAATAACCTTGCCCGCGGAGTCGGTATAGGAGAACCCGGTTCCGTGCTTTTTGCGATGGATACCGGCATCGTCAGACGACACATAACGCAGCCCGGCAGAGGCAACCACGGCCTCCGGCGCCAACAATCGTCCCGTCTCTTCCACTTGCGAGAACTGCACGCCGGTTAACCCGTTGAATTGCTGCATGGAAATGCAGCACCGGGCAGCCCGTTCCGGCGGGAACCTCAGGAAAAGCCAGGCGTTCCCAAACATGGGCTCCAACGCGCGGATGTCGGCATATGAACGCACTTCAGGAAATCGGAAATCTCGGCCAATCGCTGTGGCTCGACTATCTCAGCCGCGCCTTCATTCGCGACGGCAAGCTCAAGCATGCGGTCGACGACACCAACATTACCGGCGTGACATCCAACCCTGCGATCTTCGAGAAAGCGGTCGGTCACTCTAGCGATTATGACGATCAGATTGCACAGCTGGTGAAGCAGGGGACGACAGACCCGCGTGCCATCTTCCGCGAACTCGCCGTCGCCGACATCAAAGCCGCATGTGATGTGCTGGTCCCGACCTATCGCAAGACCGCCGGCGCCGACGGCTTCGTCAGCATAGAGGTCTCCCCCGATCTCGCCACCGACACAGAAGGCACCAAGAAAGAAGCGCGCGAGTTGTGGCACGCCATCGGCAAGCCCAACCTGATGATCAAGGTGCCGGCGACGCCGGAAGGCCTGCCCGCCATTCGCGAGCTGATCGGCGAAGGCATCAACGTGAACATCACACTGCTGTTCGCCCGCGACGTCTACCAGCAGGTCGCAGAGTTTTACATCGAAGGCCTCGAGCAGCGGCCAGCCGATAGCGATCTTTCCACGATCGCCAGCGTTGCCAGCTTTTTCGTCAGCCGCATCGATTCGAAAATCGACGACCAGATCGAGGCCAAGTTCGCCGGCGCCAACGACACCGTCAAATCGGCGCTGCAAAAGGCGCGCGGCCGGACCGCGATCGCGAATGCTCGCCTCGCCTATCAGCAATACAAGCAGCTGTTCACCAGCCCGCGCTGGGAAGCGCTCGCCAAGCGCGGGGCGCGGCCGCAGCGGCTGCTCTGGGCCTCCACGGGTACCAAGAACAAGGCCTATTCCGACATTCTGTATGTCGAGACCCTGATCGGCCCGAACACCGTTAACACCCTGCCGCCGGAGACGCTGGACGCCTTTCGCGACCACGGAAAGGCGGCCCAAACACTGGAGACGTGTGTGGCCGAATCGGAGGCTATACTGGCGGGATTGGACAAGGCGGGCATTTCGCTGGCCGACACGACCACCGAACTGACCGCCGACGGTGTGAAGAAATTCGAAGAAGCAGCAGATAAACTTTACGCAGCCATCGAACAGAAACGCGACGCACTTTCGCACGGTCGCGGGAATGCACACGCTGCCGAATAAAGGGGCGACCGCATGCAGTTAGGGATTA
>DATAHD010000402.1:0-7026 GCA_036263395.1 Rhizomicrobium sp.
CGGCTCTGGCGGCAGGATATCGACGAGGCGCAGCACGACGGGCAGCGGCGAGCCGAGGAAGGCAACGAGGCCGATGACGATCGCGCCCTTCTTCTTGCCCATGGTGCGGCTGACGATCGGGGCAAGCACCGCGCCGATGATGGCGGAGCCGAACACACCGGTGGTGATGAAGCCGGTCTGAAGCGTGGTGAAGTGCCAGAAGTAGGTGAAGAGGTAGAACGCGAGCGAGGCGGAGACGCCGGCCGCGATGGCGCTGAAGATCGCGGCGAGAAACAGCGCGATGAAGGAGCGGTTGGCGAGAGTCTCGAAAATCTCCTTGAAGATGGTCAGCGGCGTCAGACGGCGCTTGGGCGGCGGCGGTTTCAGATGCGCGATGCGCGAATGGGTGCCGAGGGCCGAGACGATGATGGAGATGAAGATCAGCACCGACGCGATGATGCCGTAGACCTCATACGCCTCGCGATTGAACTGGCCGTTCGTGATGGCGGCGGTGGCGAAGAGTGGAAACAGCACGGTGAACATCAGCACCGAGACCGCATTGCCGCCGGTCCAGCCGAAGTAGGAGCGCCAGGAGAGGAGCGAGCTGCGTTCGTCGTAGTGGTCGGTGAGCTCCGGCGCCATCGCGGTGCTGGGGATTTCGTAGAGCGAGATGAAGACGCGGATCGCGACGGCGAGAATGAGCAGGTACCAGAAGAGGCCGGTGTCGGACCAACCTTCTGGCGGATCCCACAGTAGAAAGTAGGACGCGGCGATCGGGATCGCAGCGGCATACATGAACGGATGACGGCGGCCCCAGCGCGAACGCAGATTGTCCGACCAGTAGCCGATCACCGGATCGGCGAAGGCGTCGATGAAGAGCGCGACGGAGAGCGCGAGGCCGACCAGGCGGGCATCGACGCCGATCACCTGGGAATAGAAGAGCAGCAGGAAGTAGGCGAAGCCGTTATCCTTCACGCCATAGGCGACTGCGCCGAAGCCATACGCGAGTTTGGTTGTGAGCGATGGGACACCGGGGGCGGCTGCCGCCTTAGCCGGAGCAGACCCCATTGTTTCGGCCACCATCGGGTAATCTCCCTGTCATGTCAGCCACTTGCGGGCTGGCCAATGGTGCAAGGCTAGCATTAAACTTCCGTAATACGTCAAGGCACGGTTTTGTGTGAACGCTGGCGCCGCGGCTGGGCGTGAGTCCGGCCAGTGGAGGGAGAACGATCATGTCGGCGAGCGCACAGACGGAGGGCTTTCAGCCTGACCTGCATGCCTATGACTTCGAGAACGATCCGGTGCCGACGCTCAACCGGCTGCGAGCCGAAGATCCGGTGCACTGGTCGCGGCACGGTTTCTGGTTTCTCACCCGCTACGACCATGTGAGTCTGGTACTGAAGGATGCGCGGCGGTTTTCGAGCGCGGCGGCGGGATGGGGTTCGAGCAATCCGCTGGCACGCAAAGCGGACGGCGGCGAGCAGTCGAAGAGCGAGAAGAGTCTGAGCCGCAACCTCGCCGCCTCGTTCAACCAGATGGATGCGCCGGATCACACACGCATTCGCGCGCTGGTGCAGTCGGCATTCTCCCGCCGCGCGGTGGAGGACCGGCGGGCGCGGATTGCGCAAGTGATCGACGAACGGCTGAGCGCAGGGATTGCGAAAGGCACGTTCGATCTGGTGGCAGACTTCGCGTTCCACATTCCGATCATCGTGGCGAGCGAGATCATCGGCATTCCGGCCGAGGCGCGCGACCGCTTTCGCGATGCGTTCGCCGAGGCGGCGGCACTGATGGCGCCGAAGCGCGATGAGGAGTCGTGGGCGAAGGCGATTGCCGCCGGCCGGTGGATCGGGACGTATCTGCGCGAGACCGTAGCGGCGCGGCGCGAGAAGCCTGAGGACGATCTGATCAGCGCGTTGATCGTGGAAGAAGGTGAAGGCGGGCGGCTGAGCGAGGCGGAGCTGCAGTCGGCGCTCTCCACCATCTACACCGCGGCGGGGACGACGACGGAGCGGTTTATCTCCAGCGGATTGTTCCTGCTGCTGTCGCATCCAGAGCAGTGGGAGGCGCTGAAGCGCGACCGTGCGCTGCTGCCGTCGGCGCTCGATGAGGTGTTGCGCTTCCACCATCCGACGCAATCGACCTCGACCAACCGGCGCTGCACCGAAGACGTCGAGCTGGGCGGCAAGGTGCTGAAGGAAGGCGATACGATCCGTGTCGGCCTTGGCGCCGCAAATCGCGATCCGGCGGTGTTCGAGAATGCCGACGTGTTCGACATCCGCCGCAAGATGCCGGTGCCGTTGCTCTCGTTCGGAACCGGGCCGCATTTCTGTTTCGGCTCCGCACTGGCGCGGTTCGAGGCGCAGCTGGCGTTCGAGGCGGTGATGAACCGCGCGCCGGACCTGAAACTGATCACGACGCAGCCGGTGAAAGACCCGGCGCGGCAGGACCGTTACAAAGAGATTCGCGTCGCGATTTAACGTCAGCTTTCTTTCCTTCGGCTCCAGGAGTTTCCAATGACCGATCAGACCCGCTCGACAGCCGTGCTTCCTTATGTCTGGCTCGTGCTTGGTGTTGCGGCCGTTTATGCGGTTTCGCAGTTCGGCGGTCAGGAATTGCTGCATCGGCTGGCGGAAATCGAAGACGCACCGACGGCGCCGGTGTTGGCATCCATGGGTCTCGTCGCGCTGTGCGGCTTCATCAGCTACTACGCAACCAATGGAACACCGATCCCGTCGTTCGTGGTTGCCATCGCGCTCGGGATGGCGGGCCGGCCACTGTTCGCGCCAATCATCGCCAATCAGTTGCTCCTTGCGTCACTGGTGACGGGCGGGGCCGCAATCATACTGTTCGGCGGCGGCCTGGAGATGCCCCTTCGCAATTTCCTGCGCCTGCTGGTCAAGATTCTTCTGCTGGCGTTTCCGGGCGTAATTCTTACAGCCTTCACGCTGTCATTCGTGATCGGATCCGTGACAAATGTCGCCGGCCTTGCCGTGCCGGGCGCGGTTGTGATCCTGCTCGGCGCGATTCTCGCTTCGACCGATCCGGCGGCGATCATCCCCGTTCTGCAACACGTCAAGTTCAAGAAACGCGATACCAAGGACATCGTGATCGCGGAAAGCGCGCTGAACGACGTTGTCGGCACGCTCGTCACGTCCGCCTTCATGAAGTTGCCGTTGGCCGCTCTCACGCTCGCCGGCGCATATCAGGCGCTGGTGAGTGCAGAGACATACGAATTCCTGGGCCGGCAAACCGCGTTCGGGGCGGCCTTCGGCCTTTTTGGTTATGGCATGCTATGGGTTCTGCATCACATCAAGCGGCGCAATGAGCTGACCAGCGGCGCAGACCAGATCTATTTTCTGGCGACGCCGGTGATTGCGTTCGTCGGTGCGGCGTTCTTCGGCGGCAGCGGCTTCCTCGCCGCGTTCATCGCGGGCCTGATCTTCCACGCCGAAGAGCACATGCACGCTATCGAGCATTTTTTCTATCAGGTGACCGATGGCGTCGCGAAGCCGATCATCTTTCTTCTGGTCGGAGCAATGGTCGATCCGGCTGGACTGATCGCCTATGCACCGGTCGGCATTCCGATCGCGCTGATCTTCATGTTCGTGCTGCGCCCGGCGATGGTGTTCCTCACGCTCGGCGTCTACACGCTCTTCCCGAACAGCGAGCGCGGCCTCAGCGTGCGCGAGCTGCTGTTCATTTCCTTTGTGCGCGAGACCGGCGCGATTCCCGCCGTGCTGCTGGTGACCGCCGTCGCAAGCCTCGCCCCGCCAGTGACCGGCCTGATTGAGATCGGCATGTGGGTGATCCTGCTTACGCTGATCATTGCGCCGCCTTTGACGCCGTTCGTGGCGCGACGGTTGGGTGTGGCGGAGTGATGATCGCCTCGCTGTAGGGCGATCTCTTACGGCAACGCGCCAATACACAAGAGTCGCTGAACCGAGGCTG
Source organism: Rhizomicrobium sp. (assembly GCA_036263395.1). GTDB lineage: Bacteria > Pseudomonadota > Alphaproteobacteria > Micropepsales > Micropepsaceae > Rhizomicrobium. Next base: position 3,931 of record DATAHD010000402.1, read on the forward strand.
AAGCGGCGCTTCAGATCGCGATCAGATGCGCGTCGTCAATGTTGCGCTACCGGTTGGGCGCATGGGGCGCCTTCGGCACCAACGGAGACGACTTATGAAACGGCTTATCGGTCTTGCCAGCGGCCTCGCTGTCCTGGCCCTCGCAACGGCTGCGAGCGCGGCGAACTCTGCAGCGGTCTATCAGTACGGATACGGCAACAACGGCGCATTCACGCAGAACGGCCACTTCAACCGCGGCACGCTGCGCACCCAAGGCAACTGGAATACGTCGAAAGCCGAGCAGCAGGGCAGCTTCAACTATCTGTATCAGGAGCAGCTGGGCAGCAAGAACGCCGCCGTCACAGGCCAGTACGGCAATGCCAACTACGCCGTGACCGGGCAGCAGGGCGTGCGCAATGCGGCCGCGACATTCCAGAGCGGTCTTAACAACACTTCCGGCATCGCGCAGATCGGCAGCAACCACACGGGGCTGACCGAGCAGAGCGGGGTGAACAACACCGCGGCGACGATCCAGGTCGGCAACGGCCAGCACGCGGAAGTGCATCAGGCCGGCGCGGGCAACATCGGCGTGGTCATCCAGGGTGGTGACTGAGCCGGGGCTTATCGCGGGAGCGGCGCACGCGCCCTCCCGCGATTTTCTCTTCGGGCAGGAGGCGAGGATGAAACGGATATTGTTTTCAGCGGTGACGGGCGCGTTGCTGCTTGTGCCCGCGGTCTCGGGCGCGGCGACAGTCGTCACGCAGCCGGGGAGCTACACCTTCACGCGGGTGATCGAACAGAACGGACATGTGTCGACACAGACGCAGCAGCTGGATCAACGCTCATACGACCAGCTGAGCAAGCGGCTCGACGCGCAGCCGCGCGCGTTCCTGTTTCTGACGACGCTTGCGGTGCTACGCTGTCCGTCAGGCGCCGGACCGAACGCGGCCGCGATCGCGCAGAACGGCGACGGCAACGGCGCGCAAATCCGGCAACTGGGATCGGGCGGCAGTGCGCTCACCAATCAGACGGGATCGAGCAACCGCATCTACGCCTACCAACTCGGCAACCGGCAGACGCTGACCGCCAAGCAGACGGGCGACCACAACATCACGCAGGTGGTGCAGCACTGCAGCCGGTGAGGCAGCGGCCCTACTCGCTGTTCTGACGTTCGGCGTTCTCGAAAGCCGTTCGCATCGCGAGATCGGCACCTGTCAATTTCGCGTAGGTGTCCGGGAAGTAAAAACGCAGGCGTTTCAACGCACCGATCCGCACATGCGTCATCATGGTCGTCTCGCTGGCGGCGCCTGGCGTGGTCGGCGCCGGAGCGGCGTGAAGATCGGACAACAGCGCGTTCTTGAGGCCCTCACCATCGACGCCAGACCAATCGGCTCCGACCCGTGCGGCTAGCGATGGCATCTCGACGGGCGAGTTCACAATCAGAGTTGCGGTCGGCTGATAGCGAACGGCGATCAGCCGCCGATTCACGATCTGGCCAATCAGCACGAAGCACACGTCCGCAATCTTGACAGTGTATGCGTTCGAAAATGGTTTTCCTTTCACGCAGAACTCTCCCGCCGTGATGCAGCGCACGCGTGGCCACAATCTCTGACGGGCATCGTACTCATCGGTGAAAACCTTGCTCAGAAACGGCATGCCCGACGCAGCATCGCCAACGACCAGTTGGGTTGGACGATTGTCACTGAGGTGTGCAATGAGCGCCGGCAAGGCTTCCACACCGTGGAGCATGATATTCGTGATTGCGGCGTTGTGGCAGGGAACGGGGATTCGCAATTTGCCGTACTGCTCGAACAGCACAGAACTGAATGGCGTCATCGATGAGTCTTCGGCCAAGAAGACATCGAAATTGCCCGTGTCGCTTACACCGGGAACCGCACAGTTCAGCGTGGCAAGGTCATCGATCATCTGTTCGGGATTTGGCGTTCCATACTGAACCGCCATCGCCAGTTGCTTGCGTTCTTCTCTTTCGAACGCTTCACGCCTGGCACGGTCATCACCCGTCAGCGATGCGTAGGTTTCCGGGAAGTAAAAACGCAGCCGACGAAGCGCGCCGGCATAAACTTCGTCTAGCGAGAGCGACTGACTTTGCTCGTAAGACATAGAACTCTGGATTGGGGTGTAGTCTGAAGGTCTCTTGCGAGGAGACATTCGCAGATCCGAGAGAAGAGCAGTTCTAAGTCCATCCGTATCGATACCGCCCCAATCTCGGCGAACCTTCCCAGCCAACGACGGTGTCTCAATGGGTGAATTGACAACCGTCCAACCGGTCATCTGGTACCGGGCCGCTACCATGTAGCGGTTCACGATCTGGCCGATGAGGTTGAAGCAAATGTCCCCAACGCGAACGACATAGGGCTCGTGGAATGCACCGCGGCTTGCGAAGCAAGAGCCGTCTTTGCAGCGATCAAGAAACGGCGTGGGCCAACCCTTCTCGCGGTACACATGAGCGCGGCTCTCGTACTCTTCGCCGAAAACCTGACCGCCGAGATAAACGACGTTCGGGTCTTCCGAGGAGCCGATTCTAAGTTTGGTTGGACGTTTGTCGTCGATATGCCGGACAAGAGCCGGTAGCGCCTCTGGACCCATGCGAACCAGCGCGCGCATTGCCTCCGGAACACAATCGGGCTTGCTGCCCGTGAGATGCCATTTCATATCGGCATCACTTTCAACAGCCCAGAAATCCGGGAACGGGAAGTGCTCAAAAAGACCGGGACCGTTGCAGTCGATCTGCGTGAGCTGGTCGATAAGCTGTTCAGGCGTCGGATTGGTTTCGGCCAGCGCTGGCGCTGCAGCGATGAGGCAGAGTATGCCGGCCAACGTGCCGATTGCACGACGGATATGACGGCCAGTTAGCGGCAACCTCACATGAGCGCTCCATCGCACAAGCGATCCAGAATGCTGGAGGTTCAACTTGACCGCAATCTCGCAGCGACAGCTTCGTCGCTCTGCGAACGAAACTGGTGCCGCCTGCGTGACTCGAACACGCGACCCCATCATTACGAATGATGTGCTCTACCAACTGAGCTAAGGCGGCCCGCGATACGGGGGCGTGCCCCGTTCGGAAGGCGCGGAAACTAGGCGAGAGCTTCGGGTTTC
>DATAHD010000403.1:0-8753 GCA_036263395.1 Rhizomicrobium sp.
GGCACCAGCGCGACATTCTTCAGCGCATTCGCCTGCACCAAGGGCACATGCGCCGACAGCACTAGCGCCATCAGGAGATAGGTCGCGCCATCGAGCACAATGAAGCCCAGCCACGCGCCGATCGCGAATAGCAGCACGAACTCGCGGATGCCGAACTGTGTCGGCAGGGCCTGGATGGTCTCCAGCGCCGACTTCACTTTCGTGAACAGGAGCAGCAGAGCTGTCATCACCGAAGCGGTGATGATCAGCCCCATATCGCGACTCGGCAGCGCTTCAGCATAGAGCGTCCCAAGCACCGCACCGAGCGTCACCGGCAGGCAGACCTTCAACGCCAGTGGAATTTCGATATGCCCTTTGCGCCAGAATTGGACGGCGGCCGCCATCGCGCCGATCAGCACCGGCACCCGGTTGGTCGCGTTCGCCATCAGCGGCGAAAGCCCGACCGCCATCAAAATCGGCAGGGAAACCGCCGATCCTGACGACGCCACAGTGTTCAGAAAGCTGCAGGCCGCACCGGCAAAGGCGCCGACCAGAAGCGTTGCGATGTCCTCCGGCCCCATAACCACGCCAACATTTCGCACCTGCAATATACAAGGGGTAATTGTTGAATATCGCGTGAAGTGAGCGCAGACTCTTTGAGTGTTCTTCCCATAGAGGAGGTAACCACATGGGAGACGTCACAGAAGGCATCATGGCGGGTCTTATCGCCACTATCGTCATCACCATCGCGTTGTTTGCACAGCAGGCATCCGGCATCGCGCCGGACTTCAACCTTATAGAGCTCATCAAAACCGCAGCCGCGGGGCCCGACACGATCTTTGCTTGGATCGTGCATTTCGTCTTGGGCATCGCGTTCGGCGGTCTGTTTGCTGCATTCAGTCCGCACGTGCCGGGTCCGCATTGGTTGCGCGGTCTCCTGTTCGGCGTGATCGTCTGGCTTGCCATGATGATGGCGTTCCTGCCGTCAGCTGGTCTGCCGATGTTCGCACTTGGATCGGGACCAGGCATTCCAATGACAAGTCTTGGCATTTGCCTGTTGTTCGGTCTGGCGCTGGGCGAGGCGTATCACCTCCTCCTGCACTACATGCCGGGTGAAGCCGACGAAGAAGCCGGCTGACTTCGCCAGCCTCTGAGACGTTCGAGCTGCCGTTCGCTTTTCTTGCGAACGGCAGTTTCGTCGTCGCTATTCCTGTGTTGGCGCTGCGGGCGTAAACAGCCCGCATGACAGCAGCCGCTCTTCCGTCCTGGTCGCTCGGACCGTTCTCACGCCCGGCGCGCATTCTCGCCGACCGTCCGGACGTGACATTCACCTGTCCGGTTGCGAACAGGCGCATCGCCTGGGCTGCCAAGGATCTCTTCAATCCAGGTGCGGTCGTGCGCGATGGCCGCGTCCTTCTGCTCGTGCGGGCCGAAGATCGCGATGGCCGCTACGCCGGCACCTCACGCATCGGCCTCGCGACCAGTGCCGACGGTCGCACCTTTGAACTCGAGCCCGAACCCGTCATCGCGCCCGGCAACGATCGCTGGCAGTCGTGGGAATGGCCCGGCGGCTGCGAGGATCCGCGCGTCGTGGAAGCACCGGATGGCAGCTACGTCTGCACCTACACCGCCTTCGACGGCAAAGTCGGCTGCCTGTTCGTCGCGACCTCCGATGATCTGCGCCATTGGATCAAGCACGGCCCCGCCTTCGCCGGCACGCCTTACGTCCGCCGTGGCACCAAATCCGGCGCCATCGTCACCACGTTGAAAGATGGCCGCCTCGTCGCCGCGAAAGTGAACGGCAAATACTGGATGTACTGGGGCGAGGGCATCACGCACGCCGCAACCTCCGACGATCTCATCCGCTGGACCCCAGTCGAATTCGACACCGCGGCCGACCGTCAGCTCACCTGGATTCCCGAAGCAGATGGCAAGCCCGGCCGCTGGCATATCGAACGCATCACCGGTCCGCGCGCGCTGTTGCCGCTGGCCGGTCCGCGCAAGCATCGTTTCGACTCGCTGCTCACCGAACCCGGGCCACCGGCGATCCTGACCGAGGATGGCATCATCCTGCTCTACAACGGCGCCAACCATCCGAAGGATGGCGACGCGCGCGCCCCGGCCTATGCCTATCAGCCTGGCCAGCTGCTGTTCGATCCATCCGACCCCACCGCGATCATCGCCCGCGCCACCGAGCCCTTCCTCACCATCGACCCGGCGGAGGCACAGGGCCAGGTCGGCAATGTCTGCTTCGCCGAAGGCCTCGTCGCGTTCAAAGGCGAATGGCTGCTTTATGTCGGTCTCGCCGACTCGCGGCTCGGCGTGTCGTCGGCCCCGATGCGCGGCTAGCGCTGCGCCAGCTGCTCGGCGAGCTCGCGCCAGCCCGCATCCTTCTTGCGCGACAGGATATCGATCGCGGTCTTGCCGCTCTTGTCCGCGATATCGCCGCGCGCGCCGTGACGCACCACCATCGCGACATGCGCGAGGTCGCTCCCCTTCTTCAGCATGTAGTGCAGCGCCGTCATGCCACGCTTGTCGCGATAGTCCGGATCGGCGCCCAGCCTCAGCAGCTCTTCGGCCGCGGTGAACTTGCTGTACTTTACCGCGCCCAGAAACGGCGTCTCGCCTTCTGCAATCGCTTCAAGATAGGCGCCATGCTTCACCAGCAGCCGGATCGACGCGAGATCGCTGTGGAACGATGCCGCCCATAGCGAATGCTCCGGACTGCCGCCACGCTTCAGCAGGTATTCGAGCAATGGCCGGTTCTCGCCGCGCCCCACCGCATACCAGACCGGCGTCGCCTGCCACGTCCCTTCGGTGAACGCCGGCGTATCGATGCCAAGCCCGTGCGCCAGCAGCACCGCCGCCGTCGCGATGCTGTCCCTCTCATTCCCTTTCGCCACCTTCTGGCCGCAGCAGACGTGCAGCCAGTTGCGCCCGCGCTCGTCGCGCACCGTCAGCAGCTCGGGCGATCCTTTCAAGGCCGCCTCAACCTCTTTGGCGCGAAACCCCTTCACGAGGTCCAGCATCGCGGTCTTCGAGACACCCTTGGCCATCACCGTGTCCCCGTCGCTGCAGGTGGTGTCGAATCCAACCCGCCGTCCAGGATCATCGCCGGGATCGCGATGGCTGCACCGGCTGCCATCAGTCCCATCATGATCCAGATAATTGTCCGCTGCCGGCGCAAGGCTGCCGCTACGGGCGCTTTGTCGGCATTGCCGAGCCGCACCTGTGTGCCGAGCACAAGCATCACGATCACCGGGATGGTCGACAGCCCGAACAGCACAAACAGGGTGAGATAACCTGCCTGAGCAATGGTCTTCAGCCCGCCGAGCGTTTCCACACCGCCCGGTGCCAGCGCACTTCCCATCATCGGGACAAGCACCAGCAATGCGAGCAGGCTCACCGTGATGATGACGTGTGTGCGAAGGCTGAACACCGGCCATGCCCCGCTGGAATGTTGCAGCGAAAAACCCTTATGCCGTCTGTGATTTTGCGGCGATTACACCCGCTTTGCCAGCCCCGCCGGATGTGATTTGATCCGCCCCAGCCGCGCGGTGACCCGCGAAGGGCCCGCCTCACCATAGGGAGAAACGCAATGAAAGAACGGCTTCAATTTTACATCGACGGCAAGTGGGTAGACCCCGTCACGCCGAAGACCCTCGAAGTTATCAACCCGGCAAACGAAGAAGCGTTTGCGAAGATTTCGCTCGGCTCCAAAGCCGACGTCGATAAGGCCGTCGCCGCCGCCCGCAAGGCGTTTGAGACGTTCCAGTTCACGACGCGAGAAGAGCGCATCGATCTTCTGCAGCGCATCATCGGCGCCTATCAGAAGCGCTATGAAGAAATCGCCGCCGCGATCAGCGAAGAAATGGGCGCGCCGATGTGGCTGGCCAAGGCCGCGCAGGCCGCGACCGGCATGGGCCATCTCTCGGAGATGGTGAAGATCCTCAAGGACTATCCGTTCGAAGAAGTGAAGGGCAAGAACGCCATCCGCAAAGAAGCGGTCGGCGTTTGCGGTCTCATCACGCCGTGGAACTGGCCGATCAACCAGATCGTCTGCAAAGTCGCCCCGGCCCTCGCCGCGGGTTGCACCGTCATCCTGAAGCCGTCGGAAATCGCGCCGATGAACGCGATGCTGTTCGCCGATGTGATGCACGAAGCGGGTGTCCCTGCCGGCGTGTTCAACCTCGTCAACGGCGATGGCCCGACGGTCGGTGAAGCAATGTCCTCGCACCCGGGCATCGACATGATGTCGTTCACGGGCTCGACCCGCGCCGGCACCGCAGTCGCCCGCGCTGCGGCCGACACGGTCAAGCGCGTATCGCAGGAACTGGGCGGCAAGTCGCCGAACATCGTCCTCGAAGACGCCGATCTGACGAAGGCCGTCTCCGGCGGCGTGATGCAGATGATGACCAACTCGGGTCAGTCCTGTAACGCCCCGTCGCGCATGTTCGTGCCGAAGGGCAAGAACGACCAGGCGATTGCCATCGCGAAGGCCACGGCCGACGCGGTGAAGGTCGTCAACCCGAGCGATCCGAATGCCGGCCCGGGCTCGATCGGCCCGGTGGTGAGCGAGGCCCAGTACAACAAGATTCAGGGCCTCATCAAAAAGGGCATCGAAGAAGGCGCGACTCTCGTCTCCGGCGGTCTTGGCCGTCCGGAAGGCATGAACCGCGGCTACTACGTCCGTCCGACGGTGTTCGCGAACGTCACCAACGACATGACGATCGCGCGCGAAGAGATCTTCGGACCGGTGCTCGCGATGCTGCCGTATGACGGCGAAGAGAACGCCATCCAGATGGCGAACGACACGGTGTATGGCCTCTCCGGCTACGTGCAATCCGGCGATATCGAGCACGCCCGCAAGGTCGCTGCCCGTATCCGCGCCGGCAACGTGCATGTGAACGGCTCCGGCGCCGACTTCTCGCAGCCCTTCGGCGGCTACAAGCAGTCGGGCAACGGCCGTGAGTGGGGCGAGTACGGCTTCGAAGAATTCCTCGAGACCAAAGCCGTCCTCGGCTTCGCCCCGGCGGCCTAAGTCTCCGCCTACTGAATGCAAAAGGCCGTCGCGCAAGCGGCGGCCTTTTTGTTTGCATGTGGTGCGTGACGGCTCGCATAGTGGTTGTGGCTGATTTGCCGGGGGGATAATGCGTTTGTTGTTTAGAGCAGCGCTTGCGAGCGCTGCGTGGCTGGTTGCGAGCTATGCCGCACCGGCGGCGGCGATAGATTACGATCTCAAAACGCCAGTCGAGCGGCCCGATCCTGCAAGCATCGTGGTGCCTGATCTGACCTTCAAAGCGATTGCGCGAGACTACTGGCGCTACGACAGCTACTTCATCTTCCACAAGGACGGCGTCAGCTACGAGCAGGCGTTTGCCGAACTCGATCAATGCCGCATCTACAGTCTTTCGGCGCGAACGGCAGTTACGGTTCATCCTTTCGTGCCGTTGGGCGGTGAAGTCGAGAAGCGCGACTACACAGACCGCCCTCGCACGGGCAACGGACTCGTGGGCTCCATGATGGAGGACGCCATGATCGAGAACGAATGGCACTATGCCGTCATCGCCACCTTCCGCCGGTGCATGTACTTCAAGGGCTATGCGCGCTACGGCACATCGGAGCGCATTTCCAAGCTGATCGATGCCGGTACCGACGCGGAGCGCCTGGCACGCCTTGCGCTTATCGCATCCGGCCCGAAACCCACGTCTGGAGCAGTTGTCGATCCATGAAAACGTCCGCTCTGGCCATTGTATTGTGCCTGATCTGCTCGCCAGCCTTTGCCGCCGATCAGTCCGATGTCGTTCCAGTCATGCCGAGCCTGCAGCCCGACAAAGGGTATGTGCTCGTACGCTCGTTCCACGAAAGGGTCGGTGGCCTCTTCAAATCCACGGCATGGTACAGCCCGCTTCTGATCCGCGTTCTGAGTCCGCAGGAGTTGGAGCACGCCAAAGCTATTCAGAAGACGAATACCGATGATCCTTCGGATTTCATGGACCCCAATGTTGCGATCCCGATCGGCAAGGGACCGATCGCGCTGGACGGCAACAAGGATTACCAGCTGGTCGCCGTGAGGCCCGGTACCTACATCATCGGCGGCCTTGCGAGCGGCGTGGGCGTGTCGACGTTCTTCGCGATGGGAACGGTGAAGTTCGAAGTGAAGGCCGGAACGATCACCGATATGGGCACGATGTTTTCAGCCTCTGACGCTGCGCCTACGACGATACCTGCACTTACGAAAGTCGTTCTTGGAAAGCCGATCGGCGATACCGCCAACCCCTTTGACGTGGTCATCGATCCGACACTGGCCGATATTCCGCCGGTGCTTGCCTCGTACCCGCACGTGATGGCGGACTATCATGCGTATGGACCGTTTCCGAACTATCTCGGTGCGCCGCTCAATCGTCTGACCCCGCTGGCCGGCGTTCTCGCCTACGACAAGGACGGCAATGTGATCGACCTCAAGGCGACGCCAGCTCCCGCGCAGTAGATCAGACAAAACTGTAACCGGCCGCAGAGTGATGTGCGCCGGTCGCCCTCGGTCTTCCGGCAGATAGCGGCCAATTCGCTCACTACTCCGTGAGCGTCAGCTGCGGCCTTTTGTTTGCTCGTGACCCACACAATCCGGGCCGTATCGAGAACTGGTTTCATCAAGCTGTCACAAAGCTGCCCCTACCTTGCGCCCCGTTGGGGGCTGCTCGCCCGTTGATCCTGCTGGCATTTTCGTGCGGCCGCGCCTTGGTCCGCGCGACGTATGTCATATCCGTGAAAGTCTGCGCATGGCTGTCAGAGCCCGTCTCCGGTTGTTCTTCAATGTCATGGCGATTGTCACGGTGCTCATCCTGCTTAAGGCCGGCGTGCACTATTTCAACCTCGAATTCCTCCCGCTCGACACGCTGTTTCCGAGTGTCGTGGCAGGCACGATTTTCATCGTCGGCTTTCTGCTCACCGGCATGCTGCCCGATTACAAAGAGGCGGAGCGCCTGCCGGGCCGCATCCGGGTCTCGCTTGAGGCGCTGCACCAGCATGCCATCGCTTTCGGCAAGCAGGCGCCCTCGTTCGATGTCGCGGGCTTGCGTGCACGGCTGCGCAATATCGTGCTCGCACTCCGCACCAGCCTCGGTCCGGAGGGTCATCACAGCCATCTCGAAACCGCGATTGCCGAGGCCGACAAGCTCTATCCCTATCTCGAAGATTTCGACCGCCTCGGCATCCCCAGCAACGTGCTGGTTCGCCTGCACAGCGAGATGGATGCGCTAAAGGGCAGCCTGTTCCGCATCCACCACATCCAGAAGACGGAGTTCGTGCCCTCCGCCCGCGTCCTGATTCAAACGCTGGTCGGTGCGATCCTGTTTCTGCTGCTCTGCTTGAAGACCGACGGCTCCTACGGTGCGACGATCACCTTCGGCTTCGTCAGCTACCTGTTTGTCTATTCGATGCACCTGATCTCGGTGTTCGAGCAGCCGTTCCGCCAGGGCGAACACTCCGCCGACAAGGTCAGCCTCTTCCTGCTCAGCGATTTCCTGCACCAGCTCGATGCGGTCGAGGCGCCGCGCGATACAGCCGAGCCTGCATCGGCGCTCAACTACGCGAGCGTCCAAACGGCATAGCCGTCTTCGCTCACAACCTTCCTTGCATCTGCCGCGATGTCCTGCAGCGGCACTTTGCTCTGCACCACCAGCACCATCTGCCCGCCGCGCCGCAGCATCGTGCGGCGCGCGTCGACAAGATCGCGCAGCATCGTGAAGTCCTGCGCCACGCCGGTGTGCACCGGCGGATTGCTCACGATGGCATCGAACGTCTCGCCCTCGAGATCGGCGATGCCGCGCACCTGCACCGTGCGCGCACCCGGCACATTCTCCGCGGCTGCCGTCAGCGCGATCGCGTCAATATCCGCCATTACGATCTCGGCGTCTGGTTGCCGCGCGCGGATCACCTGCGCAATCGGCCCGCTGCCCGCGCCGAAGTCCAGCACCCTTCCCGAAAGCGCCGGCAGATGCGCCAGCAACAGCGCTGTCCCCGCATCCAGCCGCTCCTTCGCGAACACGCCGGGATAGGTCACATGCGCGAACGTCTCGCCGCCGCATTCGAACGCAAAGCTGCGCCGCCAATCAGTCACCGCGCCACGCACGGCAACATCCGGCTTCAACCGGCTCGCCCGGTACACCCGCGCATGATGCTTGATCGCCGCCGTCTCGACGTCGGCAAACAATCCATAGAGCGGCTTGGCTGCCGAGCCGATGCCTTCGTCATTGCCGCCGAACAGATAGAGCGCGCCATCCGGCGACAGCACCGATGCCGCCGCGTGCAGCGCCATCTGCATCTCGTCTTTCGCCTTGGGCAGTCGCACCGCCACGGTCCGATACCGCCGCGCCGCATCCGGCCACGCGGCAAGCTTCGGATTGCGCCGGTCGACCGCCTGCGGCCAGACATCACCGCCGATCAACAGCGCGTTATCGTCCGGCGCTACCGCGAGCGTCAGCGCCTTGAACGGATCGCTTGTCTTCACGAAACGAAAATCAGTCCTTGGCGCGTTCGACGTAGCTGCCGTCTTCCGTCATCACCACGATGCGCGTGCCCGTCGTGATGTGCGTCGGCACCATCGTCTTCACGCCGTTCGACAGCATCGCCGGCTTGAACGAACCCGACGCCGTCTGGCCCTTCACCACCGGTTCGGTGTCGACCACTTCGAATGTCGCGCGCTGCGGAATTTCCATCGAGATCGGCGTGCCTTCGAACAGCTGCAGCTGCACGTTCATGTTCTCGATGAGATA
>DATAHD010000404.1:0-5721 GCA_036263395.1 Rhizomicrobium sp.
CCGGACGATATCCGCCTGCGCTTCTTCTCGATGTGGCACAGCCTCCCGCAGCGCCAGCTCGCGCGCCTGACGCAGATCGACTACGACCGCGAAATGGCGTTCGTGTTGTTCGATCCAAAGGAGCGGATACTCGGCATCGGCCGCCTCGCCGCCGATCCGAACAATCAGCGTGCCGAGTTCGCCGTGATCGTGCGCAGCGATCTGAAAGGGAAGGGCATCGGCGAGATGTTGATGCACCACATTCTCGACTACGCGAAGAACCGTGGCACCGAGGAGGTTTTCGGCGACATCCTGTGGGAAAACCGCGCGATGATCGCACTTTCGCGCAAACTCGGCTTCACCATCGAAGCGGTCCCGGGTGCACCGGACATCGTCCGCGCCGTCATCCCGGTGAAGACCCCCGCCTGATTAGTGCTCCTTGTCGCCGTCGACCTTCTTCAGCCGTTCGGCAATCGTCAGGTAGCTCTGCCGCAGCTTCAGAAGCTCGGCGCTCAGCATCGGATCCTTCGTCATATTGGCCAGCCGCACGCATTCCTCGGCGCGAGTCCTGTAACCATTTGAACTGTAAGGCATTTTATTTTCGTTACCACCAAGCGCGCCCATTGTCCGCCCGCAGCCCGCGGGGGAAGTTGATCCAGATCAACGATCCGTGGAAGTACGCAGTCCCTCTCCCGCATCGCCCTGGCCGTAAAGGATAACGAGCGTAATCCGCGCTTTGCCGCTCCCGCTATGTTCCACACGCACGTGCTGCGCTAGCCTTCGCGCGCCAATCGGGGGAGGGGCATCATGAAATCGCACAACTGGCTGATCGACGGTCGTCAAAATCTATTGGACGATAGCTTCTTGTTTATGCAGGCGGGTGGGCTACCGCCGGCCAATTTTATTGGCACGACCGGCAATGATACGATTCGTGGGACAGCGCTCGCCGACACCATCGACATCACGCAAGGTGGCAACGACACCGTCGACGCAAAAGCGGGCGACGACACCATCAATGTCGGCAACGCGCTGACGCAGCTCGACGCCATCAACGGTGGTGACGGCAACGACACCGTCTCGCTGGCCGGCACTTATAAGCTTGTGTTTCGCCCCACCACACTGACCAACGTCGAAAACGTCAAGCTGGCGGCTGGTTTCAATTACAAGTTCGTGCTGAACGACGGCAACATCGCAGCGGGCGCGCTGATGCAGATCGATGGCCATCTGCTCGGCAGCAACGACAAACTCTACGTAGATGCCTCAGCCGAAACCGACGGCCGCCTCAATGTTCAGGTCGGTGGCGCTAGTGCCACGCTGATCGGCGGCATGGGCAACGACACCTTCACGATCTACGGCAATGGCGACGTCACGGCGTTTGGTGGCGTTGGCAACGATACGTTCATTGTGTCGCCCTTCACCTTCAATCCGGATAGCAATTTCATCGGCGGCCCGCAGGCGTCTGCGCCCGGATCGTTCGACATCTTCGTGCTGGCTGGCGGTGGCGGCAACACGCCGGCCGTCACGATGCACGACGATACGCTCACCGGAATCGAGATCGTCTATTTCGTTGCCGGGTCGAACTACAATTACACCCACGCCGACGACAACGCGCTTCCGGGGCAGGCCTTCACCATTGTCGGCTGGGATCTCGCGGCCGCGAACTCCATATCCGTAGACGCGACGGCAGAGACGGATGACTTCATCACCATTCTGGGCAGTGCCGGCAACGACACGATCAAGTTGGGCGGCATCGGCCAGGTGTATGGCGAACTGGGCAACGATACCATCTCAGCCCTTGGAAGCCCGTTCGACTATATCAGTTACTACGACGGCAAAGGCACGGCCGGCGGCGTGACGTTCTCGCTCGCCAAGCAGGGCACGGCACAGAACACCGGCGGCGCCGGCATCGACACGGTTACCGGCTTCGAGAACCTGGTCGGATCGCAATACAACGACACACTCGCCGGCGATAGCCAGAACAACGTCATCAACGGCAATGGCGGCAACGACACGATCAAGGGCGGGGCCGGCGACGACATCATCGGCATTGGCATCGGTACCAGCACGGTCGACGGTGGCGACGGCGCCAACGATTTGCTCTCGTTGTCGGGCTATGGCGACACCAGCAACGGCTTTGCTTCTGTCTTCACCTCGGGCGTCGTTGCCTCTCTCGCTGTAACGGGCGCGCAGAACATCGGTCAGGCGACGGTGACCATCAAGAATGTCGAAGGTCTGCAGGGGACCAGCTACGGCGATACGCTGACGGGCGACACCAATGCCAACATACTCCTTGGCGCCGGTGGCGGCGATACGATCAGCGGGGGCAAGGGCAACGACACGATCTGGGGCGACGCGGGTTATTTCTTCGGTCAGGAAGGTTCGACGGCCACGCCGGACAACCCGTTCTCGTTTTACGATCTGCCGAACGGCGGCAACGACACGATCGACGGCGGCGCGGGCGACGACACGATCATCGGGGGCGCGGGGGCGGATAACCTCACCGGCGGTGCCGGCGCCGACACCTTCGTCTATCACGATGCGATCGAGTCGACCGGCCCCGGCTTCGACACGATCAACGGCTTCGATGCGGCCATCGACAAACTGGATCTCCCGTTCGCGGTCTCCGGCGTTGCTGCCAAGGTGAAGGGTGCGCTGTCGGATGCATCGTTCGATGCCGACCTCGCTGCGGCGGTGACGGCGGCGAAGCTCGGCGCGTTTCAGGCTCTGGTCTTCACCGCCAATGGTGGCGATGAAAATGGCCACACCTTCCTGGTCATCGATGCCGACGGCAATGCGGGGTACCAGTCAGGTGACATGGTGATCGAGCTTGTGAACGCGGCAAACCTGACCGCACTGTCAGGTGCCTTCGTCTGAGGGCACCGCAGGTCTTTGCGCTGACCGCCCGCCCTTCGTGGTGCGCGGTCAGCGCGCCGCGGCTTGTTCTAAAGCGCGCTTCAGCGAGTCGTCGCCGTCGCCAAGCCCGACCGTCTTGATGTCTGGCAGCACGACCTCGATCGGATCGCGCAGGTCGTCGACATAGCCGAGCGCATACGCCCCGCGGCGATAACCGATCAGGCGCAGCAGATCGATCGGCAGCGTCTTGGCGATCTCCAGCGGCACCGTGAGGTACTGATTCTCCTCCTGCCGCAGCCACGACACGTTGTAGGTGATGTTGAGGCCGATGCGCGTCATGTCGGAGCGGTTCGGCCCGCCGCCGTGATAGACGCTGCCCGAATAGAACAGCACCGAGCCCTTCTTCATCTCGACCGCGATGGTGTCTTCCAGCTTGAATTGCAGCTTGTCGTCATAGTGATTGCTGCCGGGGATAACGCGCGTGCCACCGTTCTCCTCCGTGAAATCGGTCGCCGCCCAGATCGTGTTGCACTGGACGTCGGTGCCTTTGGGAAACGGGAAGAAGTCGAACGCCCACTGGTCGCGATGGATCGTCTGCGCCGGCTCGCCCGGCCCGATCGCGATCATCTGCGTCAGATGCAACTGGTAGCTCATCGAATGATCGAGCAGCTTCTCGGTCGCCGCCAGCGCCAGTGGATGCATCACGATCTCGCGCGCCTTGGGCGAGCGCGCCACCAGGCCGCCCGTGCGCCGCGTCCGTTTGCCGGAGAAATCGTCCGGCCCGAACGGCGTCGCATCGAACCACGGCTGCATCTCGGACAGGAGCTCGTCCATCTCCTCCGGCGCCACCAGATTGTCGACGATGCAGGCGCCATCGCGCTTCAGCAGCTCCACCACCGCTTCCGGGCTCGCGTTAGACCCCAGATGCTCCAATCCGCTCATCGCCGTGCCTCCTGATCCTGCGCAAGATTGTCAGAAGGATATGGTAGCGTCCATTACCATTCGACGGCGGGTTGAAAGAGGGGCGAGAACCGGCCCACACTCCCGCCATGAGCACCGCACCGTTCTCCGAAGCCCTCGCCATCGCCGGCGAATTCCGCAAACCGCGTCAGATGCTGCAGGAGCAGTCATATGACGGCCACCTGTCGATCCATGACGACAAGATGGCCGAGGACCTTGGCTTCCGGGCCGGGCCGATCGAAGGCCCGACTCATTTCAGCCAGTTCGCGCCGCTGCTGCATAAGATTTTCGGCCAGGCGTTCTTCGAGCGCGGCTGCATCAGCTCGCACTACCAGAACATGGTGGTGGAGGGCGAAGAGGTCCGCGCCTACGCTGCGCTGCCGGCGCACTCCGAACACAGCACTCGCATCTGGGCGGAGAAGCGCGACGGCACACCCGTCCTGATGGGCACCGCCTCGCTTGGCCCCGATCACGGCACCACGGAGATCGCAAGCCGCATCGCCGGTCTGCGCACGCCCGATCAACTCGTCATCCTGCGCGACCTCAAGGTCGGCCAGAAAGGCGCCGTGCGTGAACAGGTGGTGATGGCGCCCGATCAGCATATGGGCAACTCCTACCCCTTCTCGCTGAACGACAAGCTGAAGGTCATCACCGAGAACTCACCTTGGTATTCGTCGGCATCGCCCTGGGGTGGCGCGATCATCCCATTCGAGATGCTCAGCGTCCTCTTCGAATACACCGCCGGCAAAGCGGGCTTTCGCACCCACGGCCCCGCCATCGGCCTCTTCGCCGGGCAGGAGATCAAACTGATCAAAGGCCCACTCTTCGTCGGCTACCCCTACGAACTCGAACGCGAGATCGTCGCCCTCAGCGAGAGCAAGCGCACGGAGTCGATGTGGGTGAAGACCACCGCCTACGACGGCAAAACCGGCGACAAGGTCGCCGAGATGATCCTCAACAGTGCGACCTTGAAAAACAGCTACGCCAAATACGACGAAGACGCGAAGGCGCTGGGGAAGATTTAGCCCTCCCACCAAGCGAAGTTTGGAGGGAGCACGCCGAAGGCGTGAGGGCGGGCCTACGCGACGAAGTCGCGTTTGTTTGACCGCGCCGCACAAATCCAAGCGTCAGAGGAGAAAGCGCTTTGCGCGCTAGGCCCGCCCCCCTTCGCTTCGCTCAGCCCCCTCTACTGCGTGGAGGGGGAAATTCACTCCAGCTGACACAAACTTTCGTCGTGATCCTTCGGCAGCGTGCCGCACAGCGCATTCCACAACGGCGCCACACGATCGGTCGCTTCATCGATCCGCGCCCGCAACACCTCCGGCGCCGGCGTGCTGAGGTCATTCAACCACGACGGCGCATAGAACGACTGCTCGCATAGCCCATTGAGCGCAACATGCCTGGCGCACGCCACCGGCAACAGCCGTTGATACTGCTTCACCGCATTGCGCAGCACGACGGCGGTCTCGGTCGAGCCGTCCTGTTCCGGATCGTCCGGCAGCCCGAGGATCCGCTGCGACTGGTCCATCATCACGCCCAGCCGTCCGGCATCGATCACCATGGTCAACGTATCCGGCGGCTCGGCCAGCGCTGGGGTGCCTACCCCCACCAACAACATCAAAGCCAACGCCCGTTTCATCCCGGTTCCCGACAGTCCGTCCTGGCCAGCCAAGGCGCTTATTGTGTCAAATTTGCGCTTCATGACTGTTGAACTGCCGCCGCCCAAGCGAGCGACAGCGCGGTTGATTGACAATGCTCCCAAACGCTGCACTTTGCCGGTGTATTCAGCATGAGCGAGGAACGCGCCGGTATGCGGTTGCTTCTGCACTTGGGCCAACCGCTGTCCGAAACACGCGCGTTCCAGCAAACGCTGCACCGTTCGCGCGCGCGCATGACGGATCGGGGCGTTTTATACCCATCCGCTCGTAC
>DATAHD010000405.1:0-2945 GCA_036263395.1 Rhizomicrobium sp.
GCCAGTCTGCAGGCGTGGATGACGAGCTATGTCGCGGCGTTCCTCCTCTCTATCGCGTTGATCGTGTGGGTGGGGCAGCATCCAGGCGACAAAACGTTGCCGGATCAGCTGTTGCTGGTGGCGGCGCTTGGGTTCTTCACGCGCGATATCGGCATCTTTGTGATGATGCAGACGTTCGGGACGCGGCGCGGCGGCGATCTCGGCGCGCTGGCGGTGCTGTTCTCGCTGTATGTGCTGCTACCGTCGATCCTGCGCGGTGTCGGGCTGGCGAGTGCGACACCGTTCTTCTATCCGCTGCCCGCGGAGCCGGTGTGGCTGGGTGTAGTGGCGGCGTGGGTTGAAGCGGTTGCGGTGATCGTCGTGACGGTGGGGCGGGTTGCGTTGCGTGAACGCGAGCCACTACCGGCCTGACGGCATGTGCCGGTTCATCACGCTTATTGCTCCCTCGGGTGACCAAAGTGCTCTGAGCGCCGTGATGGCTCGCCATGGCCGCGAGGCGCGCCCCGTTGCCAATCGCTCCATCGCGAAAGCTCTTCTAGCGAACGAGAATCAATATCTCACGACGCGAAACCACTGCGATTGCGGCACCGTTCTCGCTCAGGGCGCTGGCCCTGACATCGAAGCCGAACTGGCAAAAGAAACGACGCGCCTCGCAAGCAAGGGTTGGTCGAAAGCCAAAATTGAGCGCGCTATCGCTGATCAGCGTAAGGCCATGTCCAAGCAAGACGATGGTCGCCACATCGACAGCATCCCGATGTGGGCCGATGTGCTCCGGGATGTCTCAACCAGCTTGAAGTTTCAGCACGCCGGCCTGCTGGTGCACGAATACTCCGGCGACGTTGCCGACGAAGTGTTCGATGTCGCGCGCCGGGATGCGGCCGCTCAGCTCAGCGAGGGCCTTGCGTCCATGCGACAGGATGAAGTGCTTATCTTCAGCAGAGATCGCGCGCTCTAACGCTCCGCCTGTTTCAATCCCGAATAGGTCGGCTGGTCGATCCGCACCTTGTCTTTTGTCGTCTTGATCAGGTGATCGGCGAAGCCGGCGGTGTCGAGTCCGATCGCGCCGTCGCGAATTTTGCTGCAGAGCTCGCGGTTCAGGTCTTCAAGCGTGCCGTCATGGCCGAGCAGCGCGATCAGGCCCTCGCGTTCCACAGCGGCGGCTTCGTCGCCTTGCGCGAGTTGGCGGGCGACGATACCCAATGCGTTGGCGGCGACGCGGGCGTGGAAGGCGGTGTGGCCTTTCAGCTCCGGCATGGCACGCTGTTCGATAAAGGTGCGAACGACCTCGACGATCTCGAGGATGGAAGGTTGGTCCATCATGTTCAGATCTTTCCGCCGATGATGAGGTTCACGAGGTCGATTTCGGTTTCCGAGGAGCGGCGGCCGATGGCGGCGCGCTCGACCGAGCCGTCGCGCTTGAAGCCCTGATACATGCTCATGCACATGATGCCCCACTTCAGCGAGCCATAGACGATCCAGGTGCGGATCGCATCGACATCAAGCTTGCCGCCGCCGGCCGCTTCGTAGCCGGCGAGGAGGTCTTCGAGATCGCCGAAGCCGCCGACGACTTTCTCCGCCGCGCCGAAGCGCCAGGTGTTGGTGCAGATCCAGCCAATGTCTTCCAGCGGATCGCCGATGTGGCAGAGCTCCCAGTCGAGGGCCGCTTCCACCTTATCCGGCGAGATCATGATGTTCCCGTGCCGGAAGTCGCCATGCACGAGCGTCTGACGCGCGGCGCTCGCCATGCGCGGCTCGAGCCATTTGAACGCCATCTCGAACACCGGATGCGGATAGTCGTAGAGGTCGAGCATCCGGCGATAGTTGGCGAGCTGCGTCGGGCCATCGACCACCGGCAGTGCGGCGCGCAGTGCCGGCGTCAGCTCCACACCATGAATGCGGGCGAGGATCTCGCCGCATTGCGCCGCAAGCTTCGGGCGCACGGCGTCGAATTCCTTATCGCGCAGGATTTTGCGCGCGATGGTTTCGCCGGGCAGACGCTCCATCACATATCCGTCGCCCATGCCGTCGCTTTCGGTCAGCACATAGGGCACGCGCGGTGCGGCGACGCCGAACTTGCGCGACTCCGTGATCGCGAGCGCTTCGGTGGCGAGGCCGATGGAGCTGGTGTTCTCCGTCACGCGCGGCACACCGCCGGGCGAGCGGCGCAGGATGTACGGCTCCGTCTTGCCGTTGACGCTGCCATCGAACGCCCACGTCTCCTGACTGGCGCCGCCGGAGAGCCGGTTCATCATGGTGATGCGTTCGAAGCCGGGGATGCCGCGCTGAAGCGCAGCCTCGAAGGCCGGTTGAAAATCGGGTGCTGCCATTTCGTTTATCCGGTGCGCAGGTAGCGCACCGCCTCATCGCGCTCGAACAGATAGAGCAGCACACGCAGTGCCGCTCCGCGGTCCGACTTTAACTCAGGATCGCGGGCAAGGATCAAGCGCGCATCGTTGCTTGCCGTAGCGAGAAGGTCACCGTGTACCGCAAGATCGGCGATGCGGAACGTCACCATGCCGCTTTGTCGCGTGCCGAGTAGCTCACCGGCGCCGCGCAGCTTCAGGTCTTCCTCCGCGATGACGAAGCCGTCATCGGTTTCGCGCATGATCTTGAGACGCGACTTCGCGGTCTCGCTCAGCGGTTCATGATAGATGAGGAGGCAGCTCGACTTTGCGGAACCGCGGCCGACGCGGCCCCGCAACTGATGCAGCTGGGCGAGGCCGAAACGCTCGGCGTGTTCCACCACCATGATGGTGGCCTCCGGCACGTCGACACCGACTTCGATCACGGTGGTGGCGACGAGGATCGGTACTTCACCGGCCTTGAACTTCGCCATCTCGGCGTCGCGCTCGGCGCCCTTCATGCGGCCGTGCACGATGCCGACTTTCAGGTCGAGCGCCTTCTCCAGCATCTCGGCGCGTTCCTCGGCGGCGGCGAGGTCGCTC
>DATAHD010000406.1:0-1981 GCA_036263395.1 Rhizomicrobium sp.
GTTCGGGGTTCAGATAGTACTGCCGGGAATTTCCAGTCGGGAAATGATCGACCAGTTCGACCAGACCGATTTCGATGACGCGGTGGCCATCGGACGGATCGAGGCCGGTGGTTTCGGTGTCGAGCACGATCTCGCGCATCAGGCTTTGCCCTCCGCGCGGCGCTTGCGCAGTTCATCGACGATCATCTTCACCTGATCGAACGCGTGTTCGAGGCCTTTGTCCGTGACAACGATAAAGTGCGCTTTGGCGCGCTTTTCTTCGTCCGGCATCTGACGCGCGAGGATGCTGTCGAGCAGTTCGGGCGACATTCCGGGACGCGCCAGCACACGCTCGCGCTGGATATGCGACGGCGCGCTAACCACCACGACGGCATCCATGCGTTCGTGGCCGTTGGTTTCGAACAACAGCGGCACGTCCTGCACCACCATGTCGGCGCCGTCGGCGATGGCCTTTTCCATGAACGCACGATTCTCCGCACCGACGAGCGGATGCACGAGGGAATTCAACTTCGCGTAGGCTTGCGGATTATCGATGACGCGCTTGCGCAGTTCGATGCGATCGACCTTGCCGTCCTTCACGCAGCCGGGGAACGCTTCGTCGATCACCGGCACCGCGGCGCCGCCGACCTCATAGAGCCGCGCCACAGCGGCATCGGAGTCGTGCACCGGGATGCCGAGCTTCGCGAACATCTTCGCGGTCTCGCTTTTGCCCATGCCGATGGAGCCGGTGAGGCCGATGAGGAGCGGACGTTCAGCCACGGAGCGCCGCTTCCAGCACCGCGCGCAACGCCGGCGTGACCTTCGGGGTCTGTCCGAAGAACGCGGCGAAGGATGGCACGGCCTGATGCATCAGCATTCCCAATCCGTCGACCGTGCGATGGCCACGGATGCGCGCCACCTTGAGCAAATCAGTCTCGAGCGGATTGTAGACGATGTCGCAAACCGCAGCGTGGGACGGAAGGGCTTCCAGCGAGATATCCAAAGGAGGATTGCCGTGCATCCCGGCGCTCGTCGCGTTGACGAGCAGCGATGCATCTGCGGCCGCGGTCGGCCAGCCGGCGGTCGCGAGTTTGGAGCGGGTGAAGGGCTTCATCGTGCCCGCGAGCGTTTCGGCGCGGTGGCGATCCCGGTTCACGATACGGATTTCACCGGCGCCAAGGTTGGAGAGGGCCAGCACCACTGCGCGGGCCGCACCGCCGGCGCCGAGCACCACCGCGACGCGGTCCTTCACGCAATCCGGGCCGAGGCTTTCCTGCAGCGAGGCGGCAAGGCCCGGGGCATCGGTGTTGCGGGCGAGAATCCGGCCATCCCGGAAGATCAGCAGGTTGGCTGCCCCAGCTGCTTCAGCCGCGTCATCGACCTCATGCGCCAGGGCGAAGGCCGCCTCCTTGTGGGGGACCGTGACGTTCAGTCCGGCAAAACCGACGGCCTGCAGCGATTTCAATACGGAAGCGAAATCTTCGCAGTGAACTGGCATTGGGATGTATGTCCCGTCGATCCCCAGCTCCTTCAGCCAATGCCCGTGCAGGCGGGGAGAGAGCGAGTGGGCGACCGGCCATCCTACGATTCCGGCCAGCTTTGCGGCGCCTGAGACTGTCATTTCGGTAGGATATCCATTTCGCGAAGTTGTGCGAGCAGGGGCAAAAGCGGCAGCCCGAGAACGGTGAAATAGTCACCCTCGATCCGGTCGAAAAGCTGCGCTCCCAAACCTTCCAGCCGGTAGCAGCCGACACAATGCAGCAGGGCCTCCCCCTCGGATGCGACGTAGTCGTCGATGAACGCGTCACTTAGCGTGCGGACCTGTAGCCGCACCCTCCCCTGCTGCCGCCAGACCGCGGTGCCGCCGCGTGCCAGCACCGCGGCCGAGATCAGCTCGTGCCGTTTGCCCGACAAGCGGCGCAGCAATGCCTTCGCGGCATCGAGACTTTCGACCTTGCTGATGAGTTCGTCTTCGAACGCGAGAACCTGATCGGCGCCAAGC
>DATAHD010000407.1:0-8618 GCA_036263395.1 Rhizomicrobium sp.
ACCCGCGCCGCCTTCGCCGCACGCTTCGCGGCGCACGGCATCACCGCCGACCGCCTCGACCTCGTCTACACAACCCCGCAGCCGAAGACGTGGGACGCATACGGCGCGATCGACATCGCGCTCGATCCCTTCCCGCACAACGCCGGCACCACCACCATCGAGGCGCTTTGGCTCGGCGTCCCTGTCGTCTCTCTTGCCGACCGCCCATCGGTTGGCCGCTTCGGCGCCACCATCCTCGGCGCGGTCGGTATGAGCGACTGGGTGGCGCCAGACACCGCGGACTACGTCGCGAAAGCCGTCGCCGCCGCCAACGACCTGCCAGCGCTTGCCGCCCTACGGTCCGGCCTGCGCGCGGGGTTCGAAGCCTCGCCCCTGCGCGATGCCGCCGGTCTCGCCCGCAGTGTCGAGCATGCCTATCGCCAGCTGTGGCGTGAATACTGCGCGAAGGCCTAGACCAGACCCGCCAAGCCGTTCAGACATACGGCCATGACCGGACAGCTGGACGACACGACGATCTTCTGGCCCCTGGTCGTCGTGGCCCCGTTCATCGGCAGCTTCCTCGGTGTCCTCACACATCGCCTGATCGATGGCCGCCCCATCGCGACGGGCCGCTCGGCCTGCGATTCCTGCGGCAAGACCCTCGAGCCGCTGGACCTCGTGCCCATCGTCAGCTGGCTGGCATTGCGTGCCCGGTGCCGCCACTGCCACGCACGCATCAGCGCGTTCTATCCGGCCATCGAACTCGCTTCCGTTCTGGTCGTGCTCTGGGGCGCGACGCGGATGGTGGGCAACACCTTGATCGCCACGACCATCCTCGGCTGGCTTCTCCTCACCATCGCCATCATCGGCTGGCGACGGAAAACGGCGCCCGTCGTGGCACCCTTGTCATTCGTGATCTGGCTTGTCTGGCTCTATGGTCCTGCCCTCTACGGCTGGGCTCAGACCCATTCTGCGAATTGAGTTTTTCCCGTCTTCTGGAACTTTCTCGGAGGTTGCGCGTTTTGCTAGCGGCGCAAAGGGGGCTTGGGTGATCAAAGGTGCGAATCGGCTGGTTTTGCTGGCCGCGATACCGCTATTCCTCATTCTAGCGTTCGTCGCCTTCCTCGCCGTCCAGTTTGCCGAAAACGAGCGGACCGATCAGGCATCGGTCCTCCACACCTACCGCGTGAGAGATCAGATCCGGCAAATTCAGGCTGATCTGCAGGACATCGAGACCGGTCAGCGCGGTTATCTCATCACCCACGATCCCACGTTCCTGGTGCCTTACAAGCAAGGCGTGGTTCGGGCGAAGACCGACCTCCAGAAATTTCGCGATATGACACGCGACAACCCTACCCAGCAGGAACGGGCGGGCCAGCTTGCCGAACTCATCCGCGACCGGATCGAGACCTTGGAAAAGTCGCTGGCGCTGGCCCCGGCGCCGGGCATGGCCTCGCCCGATCTGATGACGTCGCTGACCCATGGCCGCGATGTTATGGACAAAATCCAGACGCAGATTTCGGGCGGCCTGTCCGAGGAGGAGCGTCTGCTCGACGTGCGGATGCGCTCCCGCCATCAGGCTGAGGCCAACGAGATCAACACGGCGCTCGCCGCCGCGATCGTTGCGTTCCTGCTTCTCGTCGCCGCGGCGCTCGTGCTCGTGCGCAACAACTTCCGTCTCGGGCGCTCCGAAGAACAGCGCACGCGTGAGCGGAATATCCTCCAGACAACGCTGGACAGCATTCGCGACGGCGTCGTGGTGTTCGATGCGTCCGGCAGCCTGGCGGCATGCAACAAGACGTTCTTCGAGTTCTTCGCGTTGCCGGACACGCTCTCGGAGATGGGAACGCCGCTGTCGCAGTTCCGCTCCAGCATCGGTGACGCAGGACACAAGCCGTTTTTCGAATATCCCGCGGGCGGCATCGCCGACAGTCCGGATGCGATTCAGCGTACGCAGGTTGGCGAGCGCGCGCTGGACATCTACCGCAGTGCCGTGCCCGGCGGCGGCATGCTGCTTGCCGCCGTTGATGTGACCTCGCGTGTTCGGGCCGAGGAGATCGCGCGCCAATCGCAGAAGATGGAGGCCATCGGCCATCTGACGGGCGGCGTCGCACACGACTTCAACAACCTCCTTCAGATTGTCAGCGCCAACCTCGATCTCGCGGCCACCGATATGCGCGGCAATCCAAAGACCGCCCAGCGTCTGCAGAACGCCATCGGCGCCGTCGAACGCGGCTCGCGGCTCACAGGGCAGCTGCTGGCATTTGCCCGTCGTCAGGCGCTTGCGCCGCGCTCGCTCAATCTCAGCCGCCTGGTGCCCAGCCTCACCGACCTTCTGCGCCGGACGCTGGGCGAGCGCATCGAAGTCGAGGCCATCGTGGCTGGCGGTCTCTGGAACACCAGCGTCGACGTGAACCAGCTGGAAAACGCCGTCATCAATCTCGCCGTCAATTCGCGCGATGCCATGTCCGACGGCGGCAAGCTGACGATCGAGGTCGCCAACGCCTATCTCGATGACAGCTACGCGGCCCAGCACGCGGAGGTGATGCCTGGCCAGTACATCATGCTGGCGGTCAGCGACACCGGCCATGGCATGCCACCCGAAGTCGTCACCCGGGTCTTCGAACCGTTCTTCACCACCAAGGCGGAAGGGCAGGGAACCGGTCTCGGCCTCAGCCAAGTCTACGGTTTCGTGAAGCAGTCCGGCGGCCATGTAAAAATTTACAGCGAGGTCGGGCACGGTACGACGATCAAGCTCTACCTGCCTCGCACCCGCAAAGCGGAAGAAAGCGCGGAGAACGTCAACCGCAGGCCGATCGTCGGCGGCCAAGAGACGCTGCTGGTCGTCGAAGACGACGAGGGCGTCCGCGCCGCGGTCGTCGATATGCTGTCGGAGCTTGGCTACAGCGTGCTCAAGGCGCCCAACGCCGAAGAGGCGCTGACTGTCTTGCGCAGCGGCGTGAAGATCGATCTGCTGTTCACTGACGTCGTCATGCCCGGCGCGCTGCCGACGCGCGAACTGGCGCGGCGTGCCCAGGATTTGCAGCCCGGCATCGCGGTGCTCTTCACGTCGGGCTATACGCAGAACGCCATCGTCCATAACGGAAAGCTGGATGACGATGTCTTTCTGCTCTCTAAGCCGTATCGAAAAGACGATCTGGCGCGCAAACTGCGCAGCATGCTGGACGGTCGCAAGGGCACGGACAAGACCGTCGAAGCAGCTGCTATCGTTGAGGCCGCAGCGGCGGTCGCGGTGGCGCCTGCAGTTGGCTCCGAAGACAAACAACCGAAACAAGGGGGAAAATTGCGCGCACTTGTTGTGGAAGACGTAGCTCTCATCCGCATGACGACAGTCGACATGAT
This sequence comes from Rhizomicrobium sp., assembly GCA_036263395.1. Lineage (GTDB taxonomy): Bacteria > Pseudomonadota > Alphaproteobacteria > Micropepsales > Micropepsaceae > Rhizomicrobium. The sequence continues at coordinate 3,343 of DATAHD010000407.1, forward strand.
GGAGGAGCTTGGCTTCGAGACACTTGAGGCCGGTACGGGCACCGAGGCGCTCGAGCTTCTCAAAGCGAATCCGGACCTTGATGTTCTGCTGACCGATCTTGGGTTGCCGGGAATGAGTGGCGGTGAGTTGTCGGCCAACGCGCGGGCTCTGCGCGCCGATCTAAAGATTATCATCGCCAGCGGCTACTCGGCGGAGAACGCCTCCGAGGGGGTACCGGAGGATGCGCTCTTCCTGCAGAAGCCGTTCGACCTCACCCAGCTGAAACGCGTGCTCGAGAGCTGAGCGCTGCGGACGCCTCAGGTGATCCAGTATACAAACAAAAAGGCCCGCATCTTTCGATGCGGGCCTTTTGTATTCAGGTCCTGATCAGATCAGGGGATGTTCCAGGTCAGCGTCGCCGTGGCGGTCGCATCGCAGGTGTGCAGGCCACCGCACTTCGCAACGCTCAGGCTGGTGTCGACGTAGCGAACGTCGAGAGCGAACTGCTCCCACGAGAACGTCGCGCCGAGATCCCAGTGCGTGTAGTCGGTGCCGAGGTCGATCCACTGGTGACCGACGTTACCGCTGATCGACACCCAGTCGGTGACGGCATACGAGACGTTACCCGCAACCCACCACGCATCGCCCGTGTGGCCGAAGAATTCTGGCGACCACGCGCCCTGGATGCCGGCCGTGAGAGCGTCCCACGAATGGCTCAGGCCAACGATGCCTTCGAAGTACGAGTACTTCGCGCCCGTCGGCTCATCCGGGTAGGCGTAGTAGTAGGCTTCGACGTTCAGGTCCGTGCCGTCGTCGTCGAGTTTGAAGTGCTTGCCGCCATAGAGGTCGAGCTCGAAGGTCGTGCCAGAGCCCGGCGGATCGTTGAAGTCAACGCCCGAAGCCCACGCGCCGGCGTACCAGCCGTCGTTGGCCCAGTTGATCGAACCTTGGATAGTCGGATGCAGATCGCTGTTGCTGATGCCGCGGAAACGATAGTCCGAGGTCACGTCGACATAACCGGAGAAACCACCCCAGTCGGTGTCGGCGAAGGCCGGGCTAACAAGCGCGAGGGCACTCACGGCGCCAAACACAAGACTTTTCAAGTTCATAAGCAAACCCCTCTATTTGGCTAAACCGAGATCGGCTCGCCCGGTCTCTAACTAGCCGCAACATTGTCGGGAACCGAAACAAATTCAATGGTCTATGGTTGCGGCTCCCGGCCGGCTGGCGACGTTTCAATCAGGAAGTTGTTGCGATGCAACAGTCCTTGCTCTCATTGTGGTCATTCTGCCGCCTGTCTAGGCGTTTGTCCGTCCCGCGGGTGCCATGTTGAGGTGATTTCCCCCATCCGTCAGTAACATTTCACCTGTGATGTGGCGGGATTCGGGGCCGGCGAAGAACAGGATCGTCTTCGCGATTTCCACGCCGTCGGCAACGCGGCGCAGCGGTGACGTGGCTTCTTGGTCGTCGGTGATGCGCTTGAATGTTTCGTCGCCAAAGCGATTCCGGAACCAGCCCGTGGCCACATAGCCGGGGCAGACCGCATTGACCCGGATCTCCGGCGCAAGCGCGCGCGCCAGCGACATGGTCATCGTATTGAGGGCGCCCTTGGAAGCTGCATAGGCGACGGAGGAGCCTATGCCCCTCACGCCCGCGATCGATGAGACGTTCACGACCGAGCCATCGCCGTGTTTGCGCATCGAGTCGGCGCAGGCGCGGATCATCTGATACGAGCCGATCACGTTGACCGCGTAGATGTTCTGGAAGTCCTGTGCGCTCAGCGCGTCGAGATCGTTGTGGGCGGCGAACTTCGTGGTGCCGGCGTTGTTCACCAGGATATGCACCGCGCCCCAGGCATCGAGAGCTGCGGCCGCGATCTTCTTGCAGTCCTCATCTTTGGCGACATCGCCCTGCACCAGCCGCACATCGACGCCGATCTCCTTGACCGCTTCGACGACCTCGCGCGCCTCCTTCTCGCTCTTGGTGTAGTTCACCACCACGTTCGCGCCGCGGCGGGCCAGAGCAACCGCTGTCGCTGCGCCGATTCCGGTGGCGGAACCTGTGACAATCGCTGCTTTTCCCTTGAGATCGCCCTGTTCCATGTGCGCATGCACTCCCTATGGTCTACTGTCTGTCACAAATCCCGGCCTTAGTGGCCCGGTGAACGTCAATCGTACAAGGCCGGGATGACCGCGCAAACCGCCACTTCTGCCATCCCTGCCGAGTTCGCGATGGGCGAGCAGCCGGGCGTAGGCGCGGCGTCGGAGCGGGCGACCCGGATCATCCTGATCCGCCATGGCCAGCCGAATATCGCGACCGCACCGCGCACCTCGCATCGCGGCTTCCGCGATTACATCGATGCCTACGAAGCGGCAGGCCTTGCCCCCGAAAGCGTCCCGCCAGAAGAGCTGCAGGATCTGCTGCGGGAACTGACCGCCGTATTCACAAGCGGCCGGCCGCGTTCGCAGGAAAGCGCCCGCGCGCTGATGCCGAACGCAGAGCTCATTGCCGATGCGCTGTTCGAGGAAGCACCGCTCGCCTCACCGAAAATCCCGCTATTGAAGATGACGGTGCCGAAGTGGGCGGTCGTCTCCCGCATCCTCTGGCACGTCGGCTATCACCCGGAGATCGAGGGCTATCGCCGCTCCAAGCATCGCGCCTCGCGTGCTGCCGACATCCTGATCGCACGCGCGCGCGAGCAGGGCGCAACGGTGCTTGTCGCGCACGGCTATTTCAACTTCCTGATCGGGCGGGAACTGCGGCGGCGCGGCTTCGTGCAGAACGGATCGCACAAGGTCCACTACTGGAACGCCGTCATCTACGTGCGCGATCACTAGCGTTCCCATCTGCACGGAGAGCCGCACCCGGTGGCGCGGCACCGCACCGGCGTGGGAGACTCTCTCAGCGACTGGAGGAAAACCCATGGCCATCGAGACCAAAATCGAATTCGCCGGTGCGGACGGCAAAGCCGAAGCCTATCTCTACACGCCGTCGGAGAACGGCAAGTGGCCGGGCGTTCTGCACCTGACCGACATCGCCGGCATTCGCGAAGCCAATCTCGGCATGGCCGCGCGGCAAGCCGATGCCGGCTACACCGTCGTCGTGCCGAACATCTACTACCGCACGACCAAGCTGCCGGTGTTCGATTTCGTCCCGAAGATGGGCGACGAGCGCAGCATGAAAAAGTTCATGGAACTGCGCGACAGCCTGCTGGTCGCGGCGATGGAAGCCGATGGGCACGCCTATGTCGCCTCGCTTCTCGCGCGCCCGGAAGTCAGCGGCAGCAAAGTGGGTGTCGTTGGCTATTGCTTCACCGGCTCGATGGCGATGCGCGTCGCCGCTGCCGAGCCGGACAAGGTCGCAGCTGCTGCATCGTTTCACGGTGGCGGCCTCTACACCGACCAGCCGGACTCGCCGCACAAGCTGCTGCCGAAGATCAAGGCACGCCTCTACTTCGGCCACGCCATCGAAGACCGCTCGATTCCGGCCGAGGCGATCGAGGCTCTGGGCGTTGCACTCAAAGCCTGGGGCGGCATGTTCGAGAACGAGACCTATCCCGGCGCCTATCATGGCTGGACCGTGCCTGGCACGCCGATCTACCAGGAAAGCGGCTCGATCCGGCACTTCGAAAAGCTCGAGGAACTCTGGCGCGCCACCCTGGCGGCCTAGGGGCCACTAACGCATTGATTTCAAACGGGGTGACCGCGATCACTCTGCGGCATCGCTGCCTAAAATCCCGTCATGACTACTGTATAGATAGAATATACAATTGCCCTGAATTTAGGCGGGTTGGGCAGTCATGGAATTTCTGCAGGGCATCGAGCCCATTTATGTGATCTCCGGTCTCGTGGTCGGCGGTCTCGTCGGCTTCACCGGCGTTGGTGGCGGTTCGCTGATGACGCCGATCCTCATTCTTCTCTTCCACATCCATCCGGCATCCGCGGTTGGCACCGATCTGCTCTACGCGTCGATCACCAAGACCGCAGGCTCTGCGGTTCACGGCTACAACAAGAACATCGACTGGAGCGTTGTCGGGCGCCTCGCGCTGGGCAGCCTGCCGGCGGCAGCGCTGACCATCTATCTCCTCTATGTGCTCGGCGTTGACTCAAAACCGACGCAGCTTCTGATCACACGCGTTCTCGGCTTTGCGTTGCTGCTGACCGCGATCCTTCTCGTCTTCCGCCCGCAGATCATGGCGTTCTACGAAAAGCATATCGGTGAGCCCAACCCGCAGACGGTTGCGTATCTGACGGTGGCCGTGGGCTTCCTGCTCGGCGTGCTCGTGACGATCTCATCGGTCGGCGCCGGTGCCATCGGTGTCACGGCGCTGGTGATGCTCTATCCCAAAATGCCGGCCCATCGCATTGTCGGATCGGACATCGTGCACGCGGTGCCGCTGACTCTCATCGCGGGTCTCGGCCACTCGTTCCTCGGCACGATCAACCTGCACGTCCTCTTCTCGCTGCTGCTCGGCTCCATTCCGGCAATCATGATCGCCAGCTACTTCTCGGTGAAGATCCCGGACCGCGCGATCCGCATGGCGCTTGCGGCAGTGTTGCTGCTTGTGTGCATGCGCTTCTGGTTCGTCTCGTAGGTCACGTCACCCGCGCAAATGAAAATGGCCCGGAGCGATCCGGGCCATTTCGTTTTTGCCGAAGCGACAGATTACGGATTGTCGCTCGATGTCGTCGTGGTGGTGGTCGTCGTCTGCTTGATCACGACCCAGCGATTGCCGGTGCTGTCCCAATAGGCCGGCTTGGTCTCGGTGACCTCATGCCAGCGATACTTCTGGGCCTTCCAGTCGTAATTGTCGTCGTAGTAGGTGACGTGCACCGGAATGTCGTACTTGTCCGTCTGATGCCAGCAGTCGCCTTGATCGTTACAGACCGTATAGGCGCTCGCGCCTGTCGTCGTGAACGCCAAAGCCGCGCCACCAATAAGAGCTGCAACACCGATGTGTGTAAGTTTCTTCATCATCAATCTCCATGGGGATGCCCCGCGGTGGCAACGTGGAGATGCGGCTTTCGTTTCGACGGAACCGCGGTTCCGCGCGTGATCGCAAGCACACAAGGAACCTGACGGCGTGCGCACCAAAACGGTGCGTTACAGCATCGCCGGAATAACACGATCCGGCGGCTTGTGACCGTCGGCGAAGGTCTTGATGTTGATGATCACCTTCTCGCCCATATCGATGCGGCCCTCGACGGTGGCTGAGCTCATGTGCGGCAGCAGCACTACGTTGGGCAGTTTCAGCAGGCGCGGGTTCACCGCCGGCTCGAACTCGAAGACGTCGCGG